>CALMBE010000225.1 GCA_937860165.1 uncultured Planctomycetaceae bacterium | reverse complement strand
TCTATGGCAAGCCACTCAGACGATTACGCATGATTCGCCGACCAATTTGATTGCCTTCGAAGTGACCGCGCCGCTGCGTGAAGGGGCCTATCGGATCGCCCTCGCGGCACACCCCGAAGCGGGGCTTGCCCATCGATTCGTACCGGGGCAACAGACCAAACCCTATGCCACCCGTGAGATTGATTTGGTGGTGATCGATCCCCAAGCAAAACTCGCTCCACTGAGAGATCAGTGGGACCCGGTATTGGCCGTGGATCCCTCGAACCCCAGTTGGTGGCAGCGACTTCCGAGTTGGGCTCAGGTCACTCACTTCGGCGGCAAGAGTGGCGGTTCCATGGGCAATGTGCGACTCTTGAACCGCGATGGTGATTCCACGGGTTTGGTCGAACTTCCACCTTCCCCGAATGTCCAAGACCCCTATTGGCAGGCGTTCACTTTGCCTGTGCAAGAAATTGGTGTTCCTCATCTGATAGAAATTACCTATCCCCTTAATACTCCCGAGCGACTGGCATTGGCGATCATCGAACCCGATGCCGCTGGTCGCATCATGGCACCTGTGCTGGATTCGGGATTGGTCGTCGACGAAGTTTTCAAAAACAGTGAGATCCAAAAAGATGGCGAGCCCGAACTGGGGACCCATCGGTTCGTTTTTTGGCCAATGACCCGCGCTCCTCAATTGCTCGTCGTCAATCGCCACAACACCTTGCCGGGTGTGTTCGGCAAGATTGCCCTCTTGCGGCAAGTCGAGCAAGTGGACGGTTCCGCTCCGCAGGTCCCCTTGCCGAGCAGCGAACGACTGTTGGCCGGTTACCTTGCCAAGCCGTTTCTGGACAAAAATTTTGGTGCTGCCGAGGTGTTCGATCCCACTAGCGGCATGAGCGTTCAGAGTTGGTCCACGTTTCTCGACGGGGCCCGCAGAATGACACAGTATCTGAAACTCTCGGGCTACAATGCGGCCTTTGTTTCCGTCGCTGCCGATGGGAGTGGTCTCTATCCGAGCGAGTTGCTGCTCCCTTCACCACGCTACGACACGGGGCTGTTAGCGGGCAACGGGCAAGATCCTATCCACAAAGATGTGTTGGAAATGCTCATGCGAATCTGCGATCGGGAAGGGGTCCGGTTGGTGCCCACGTTGCAATTGTCAGCCCCCCTACCCCAGTTGGAGTCCCTGCGCGCTGTTCAAGATCCTCGCGCGACCGGCATCACTTCGATCGATTCCCGCGGACGTGAGTTACGCGAGGTTGCGGCGAGTGATTCGCTCCGTCTGGGGGACTACAATCTGCTCAACGATCAGGTCCAAGACGAGATCGCTTCGATTGTTGAGGAAATAGTGACTCGCTATCAGGGACATCCTGCATTTTCGGGAGTCGCCCTCCAGATCGAGGGATCGGGATACGGTGTGTTGCCCGGCATCGAGTGGGGTTTCGACGATCACACGGTTTCGCAATTTTCGGCAGCCACGGGTATCAGTATCCCAGCCGAAGGGGAGTCTCGCTTCGATGCCAGGGCTCACACCCTGCTGGGGGCGCAGCGAGAATCATGGCAGTCTTGGCGAGTTCAGCAGGTCGCTGATTTCTATTCCCATTTGGCAAGCCTGATCCAAATGCCTCAGCAGGACACGCGACTCTATTTGCTCACCGAAAACCTGTGCTCCAGCGCCCGGTTGCAACAAAGTCTCCGCCGCGATCCGACAAACCAGGATATGGTCGCGCGGTTGCTGGCCGAACAGGGTATCGACCTGAGACAACTCGCGGCGGTTTCCGGCATCGAAGTCAACAGCGCATTTCGCTTTGGGAAAGATCAACCTTTCATCGAGCAAGCCCTGGATGTGGCCCTTAACGACGCAGCCCTGAAAGAAAAATTTGTCACTCGGCAAGATCACACCGTCGAGCTCCTCTATCAACTCGATCAGCAAACCCAATTGCCATCGTACGATGCCGTGAGTCCCTTTAAGCCCGAGCGAACACATCTCGTGGTTTCACATCAACCGATGTATAAGGATGCGAGCGATCGACACTATCTGGCGGGCATTCATGCACAAGGGTATTTGCCCAGCGTGATTGTGGGTGGTCACAACCTCTCGATGGTTTTGGATGCCAATCAGCAGCGATTCTTGCGAACCTTGAGTGAATTGCCGCTAGAATTCAGTAACTCTGAGCGACGCGACAAACAACCCCTCGTCTTGCGGATCCAGCGTAACCCTGGGGACACGTTATTGGTATGCGTCAACGAATCGCCTTGGCCGCTCGAGGCTCAACTCGATCTCGAAGCGACGGCTGTTACCAAGTGGCAAGCGGTGAACGGAATTCCCCAAACAACCGAGGGACCGAATCCGGTAAACATGGGCGAAATACCGAGCGGACCTTCCAATTGGCCTGTCGAAATGGGCCCGTTTGAACTGCGTGCCTGGAAGTTCGCCGATCCGCAACTTCGCCTCGGCGAGATTCGCATCCGCGACGACCAAGAAATCCACGCCTATCTCGCAACCAAAATCCAAGACATCGAAACCCGTGCCGGGAATCTCAATCTCGAACGCGAGTATCACCAACTGCAGAATCCTGGGTTTGAAGTCGAAGAAGGGACCGCGCGAATTTTCGGTTGGCAGACTCGCAAAGGAACCGTCGGCAACATCACGATTGAAAGCAGCCCCGTCCGCTCAGGTGCCCGCGCCTTGCGGCTCCAGAGCGCGGATCAACTGGGGGTGGCCGTTCAGAGTCACCTGTTTCCCATTCCCGAGACAGGTGTGCTGATCGCAGGAGCAAGTTTCTGGGCGAATCACATCGATCCCCAGGCTCAGCTGTATTTGATAGTCGAGTCGGATGACGACGGCAAGACTTACCAACAGGTACGCAGGATATCCAGTGAAGAATTGCTCACTCAGCAATGGGTTCGACTCGAACTGCCGACCGATGGCCTCCCCGTCGGAGTCCGCCAGCAGCTCCGCATTCGCCTCCAGGTGGTGGGCAATGCCGACCTCTTGGTCGATGATGTCTCGCTCTGCGATCTCCGGTTTAACGACCAGCGTCGAGCGGAACTCGTCAAGCGCATCTATGCCGCCAAGACGGCCCTCGATGCCGATGAAATTGTCGATTGCTTACGCTTGGTGAACGAATAT
>CALMBE010000224.1 GCA_937860165.1 uncultured Planctomycetaceae bacterium | reverse complement strand
GTCGATCTCGGCATTCGTGTGGCTGTAGCCGATGAAGTGCAGGCCGATGTTGAGGACGCCGCGGCGGCTGCATTCCTGGATGAAAAGCGTCTTCAGGTCGAAGCTCGTCAGGCCCGGCGCGTCCTTGAAGGCCAGCAGTGACCAACTCGGCTGGCCCTTGATCTCCAGCACGTCGCCGATCTTGCCGAGATCCCGGATCTTGACGTCGACGCTTTGCGAAACCTGGGAGGCTGCACCTTTCGTCAAGGGATGGGGTATAATCGGGTGATGGGAAAATCGGAACATTCACGCCGAGATTTTTTGCAAGGCAAGGCCGCAATGCGGACCTTGGTAAGCAGCGCCCGCGAGATAGTGGAACCGTGGGTCGATGCTGTCGAGATGCTGCTTCCCAGTGACTCACCAGCGGATTCGACGATTCACATCCAGGCCAGCCGGCGGGCGATGGCGTGCGAATTCGCTGTGAAATACCATGCTTTGGACCATCGCGACGATCTGTTTCTCGCTGCGTTCGAATTGATCGAGGAAATCGAATCCCTGCTCACGGTATATCAGCCCCGGAGTGCGGTGATCGAGATTAATCAGTCAGCAGCCAAGGGCCCTGTAGTCGTCAACGCGGAATTGTTCTCCCTGATCGAGCTATCGCAAAGACTGTTTTATGATACGGCGGGAGCCTTCGACATTACGAGTACTCCCCTCTCACGAGTTTGGGGTTTTTTCAAGCGAGCTGGACATTTGCCAAGTGAAAGCGAAATTGCCGACGCTTTGGAACATGTTGATGGCCAGCAAATAGAATTGAATCTCACTGAACGATCAGTTCGCTTTTTGCGACCCGGGATAGAAATTAATTTCAATTCCATCGGCAAAGGTCATGCGCTGGATCGTGTCGCGCAGCGCTTGGAAGAACAGGGGGCATCGGACTACCTATGGCACGGGGGTAGCAGTAGTGTGCTCGCACGGGGTAGTGACCGATCTGGAGATCGTTCTGGGTGGACCATAGGACTGCGCCATCCACTTCAGCCAGAACTGCGAGTCGCGGAAATCCGCTTGCAGGATCGCGCCCTGGGGACTTCGGGCGGGGCAACACAGTTCTTCGAGCGCGAAGGTCGGCATTATGGACACGTCCTCGATCCGCGAACTGGATGGCCAGCTTCGGGAGTTTTCGCCGCCACGGCAATTGCCCCGAGCGCTGCGGAGGCCGACGCTCTGGCTACGGCCTTTTACGTATTGGGGCCCGAAGGATCAGCCAGATATTGCGCCGAACGTCCCGACGTGGGGGCCGTCTTGGTTACTCCTGCCCCTGGCAAGGAGGAAATCGAGGTCCACGCTTTCAACCTGGGTCCCGAGGATTGGACCCCCGCGAGTGAAGTTCGCTGAGTAGCGAGACTATTCGACTTGCGAATCAGCCGAATCCGCTTCATCCCACCACCAGCGCTGTTGGTCGGGAGTATTTCCGCGCGCATTTGCCTTGAGCCGGACTTGATTCTTGCTTGTAGTTTCGACTCGCAATGATTTACTCGGATCGACCCATACTCCGCCGCTCACTCCCACGATCAAGTGTCGCCGATTGAGGATGCGATGATTAATTACGGATTCGACTTCCTGAGGAACTCGCATCTTTGGAAGCTGCAATTCTGCCGACTGAGTGAACAGTGTTGGTGACCAACCTGTCCGCTGTAACAGGTTTTCTTTTTGCAGGACTGCCAATACCAAGGCTATGTCAAACACGTTCTGCAACTCGGTATAGAGCGGGAACTTGCCCGAAATCGCGGCAAATTCGGTCGTGAACGAAGCCGCAAACCGAGAGTTCAACTCATCGGACTGGTTGGTATGAATTCGCTCTCCTCGGGTAGCCAGAAACTCGTTTTCGCTGAGCACCTGGACCCCTGTGTGGGGAATTCGATACAGCTCGCATTCCGCATCGGATTCAACGGAAGGATAATTCATCGCAAACCACCAGCGCAATACGCTCATGGGAGGGGCCGATCCATCCGGCATAGGTGTGACCGTCTCCAGATAACTCTCGACTCCGGGGGTCCCTTCGGCCAGACCCATGCCGATTAACTTCATGTGGTAGTCGGCTAATAGCAATACTGCGGCCACATGGCTGTCGGGGGGCAGTCCGAAGTATTTGACGTCTTGCTTGCCGAGAGATTTGCGCAAATCGGCCAGCCATGTTCTTCGTTGGCTAGGTTCAAGTTCATGACTTGCCGAGGCAGCGAGGAATTCCTGTGTGCGAGCCAAGGATTGCTGCCGGGGTACTATCGAGCACCCAAAGGGTTTCAGTCCAAAATCTTCGCGCCGCCACAACGTCAACAGATCGTCCAAGCGGACAACGGGCCGCCCCGTGGCAACACTCACGAGCCGTCGCGCTTCATCAAGCCGCCAATCCCCTGCGGGTCCAGCGAGTAGAATTTCACTCGTTTTCGGACTCACAATGACATATTCGATGCGCTCGAGCCCTGCGAGGGTGAGCATCTCGGGCAACAGAGGTGCATGGTTTTGCTGACGATTGCGGATGGCCTTTTCCAAACGCGGCAGTGACACGAACCGAAGTGGCGAAGCTTGACGAGCATTGGAAACGGCAGCTTTGGTATCCGCAGGGTATTCGGAACTGGGGAATTCAGCGATGTCCAGATTTCGAGCGAATCTCAGCGTGCCTTGTGGATCCGCATAGATGCCGTTGATAGCGAAGGGTGTGATTTCGCCGTCGCCGGTCCCATTTTCCGACCAAGTGTCGTAGGCCACGGTCGACTGGATGAGATCGATCAGCGAATCGAAGTCGGCCGATGCAGCGGCGCCCGAGAGTTCGGTGGCGGGGTCGGATTGATTGGATTGAATTTTGTCGGCTGCAATCGGACTAGTTGAATCTTGTGATCTGGCGATGCCCAGGCCTGCCATCGCGAATAGCAGCAAGCAGCATGAGAATCTCGTTCGCACACTTGGCCAGTGATTCGATAAAGTCCTAATTGAAACCACCTTGGATCTTCCTCGCTTGGATTCTGTACCGGTAGGAGTCTCTGTTTGACACGGCCAACCTTCGGAAATTATCGCAGAGGTGCGCCGAATTCCTAGTGGCTGAACTAGGGCAAGAATCAGGAATAACCTAGTGCTTTGTCAAAGCGTTATTTTGGGGTGCCATGCCCACGCTGGTACTC
>CALMBE010000223.1 GCA_937860165.1 uncultured Planctomycetaceae bacterium | reverse complement strand
CCGCAAAAAGGCCCAAGAGGTCGAAAGCTTGGGGAGTGTGTTTCCCAGGCTACAGACGTGCATACCCTTAGCAAACAATCTTGAACCCTCGAACGACGCTGCCCAGGCACCGGCCTCTTGTGCCTTTTCGTGGCCAACTTTTCTTGAATTTCCAGAGAGAGAATTGCCGCAAAAAGGCCCAAGAGGTCGAAAGCTTGGGGAGTGTGTTTCCCAGGCTACAGGCATGCACACCCTAAGCAATAAGAGCCTATCCCCCCCCGCACCCCGCCACGGCGAGTCGCCTGCGGAGACCTACCCTCTCCGTGCGAGTACGGGGGCGTGGGTTCTTCAATCGTCTAGAAACAAAAAACAGCCAGTCCTGCGGGGGAGGACTGGCTGTAAAAAAGCCGCAATTTCTTGCAGATTAACGCTTCGAGAACTGGGTTCCCCGACGGGCACCGTGCAGGCCGTATTTTTTACGTTCCTTCATGCGGGCATCGCGGGTGAGGAAAGTTTTCTCGCGGAGCTTGGGTTCGAGGTCGCTATCGTGCTTCATCAGGGCCCGGGCGATTCCCTGCATGCAGGCCCCAGCTTGGCCCGTGGTGCCGCCGCCATGGACACGAATGTGGACATCGACGGAATCTCGAACCTCGCAGTGAACCAGCGGAGCAAGTACCGCATTGCGGTCCTGAGGCACGACGAAGAACTCATCCAACTCACGGTTGTTGATCCGGATCTGGCCTTTGCCAGCTCGGATGCGAACTCGAGCAACCGACGTCTTGCGTCGGCCGGTACCCAGTGCTTCTTCCACGATTGCTGCCATAAGGTTTTTCCTTGCTGATAGTCTGAATTACTGGTGCTTCACTTATTGGAGGGTCAGGTGAGGAGGTGAGTAAGTGAGTAGGTTTCCATCACCACACCTACTAACTTGATTACCTACTAACTTGATTACATACTCACCTACTCACTTCCTCACCAACTCACGCTGTTGTGGCCAATTCGGTAGGCTCGGGTTGCTGGGCGGTATGCGGATGCGTGGGACCAGCGTAAACCTTCATCTTCTCGAGCATGTGGCGGGCCAACTTGTTCTTAGGAAGCATGCGCCGCACGGCTTCGCGCAAGATCAACTCCGGCTTTTCCTCCAGCCGCACACCAGCAGTTACGGTTCGCTGGCGGGTGTAGCCGGTGTACCAGGCGTATTTTTTCTTTTCCCACTTCGTGCCGGTGAAGGTAATCTTTTCAGCGTTCACCACCACCACAAAGTCTCCCGTATCCACATGTGGGGTGTAGGTGGGACGGTGCTTGCCCATCAGGATCACGGCGATTTCGCTGGCGAGCCGTCCGACAATTTTGTCGGTGGCGTCAACCAACAGCCACTTCTGCTCGACCTCGCCGGTCTTGGCCATGTAAGTTTTCATCGGATTCAATTCCCACTACCCAAGCGTCGAAACATTCTCCCCGGGCTCAACAGGCCCCCGGCCTCATAGGGAGCCGGTAGAGAATCCACCAATCTACCCTGAGTCGAACCCCCGGACAAGGGCGGGAAATGCCGTTATTTCACGGGAAGAACTCCTTGGGCTCCACTTTCAGAGGGTCCGTTTCCACCGAATTAGGCTGGAATCCGAATTACGTCATATTTCGATTGGATTTGTGCTAGACCAGTGCCCGTGGACGACCGGTCGCCGTTGACGGACCAGCGCCAAGCCACAGCCAACCAGCGAGAGCAAAGCCAGGCCGCTCGGCTCGGGCACGCTGCTTATGGCGGAGACGCTTGGGATGCCGCTGCCGAATTGGCGTTGCCACTCTAGAAAATCGCGACCGTCTGAATCACCGTCGGAATCGGCATCAGCGACGGCGCTCACTCCATAAGCGGCTTGCCATTCGTCGAGGTCGTCCGCATCGACATCGCCATCACCGTCAAAGTCAGCGGAGAAGGCGGTATCCACCGAGAGGGCACCCATGGTGTAAAGTTGCGAAGTATTCCAACTCAGCCCTCCGGAGAGCACGGGGAGATTCAGTGCGGAGAAAGTGCCATCCAACGAACCCCAATCGATAATGTCGAAGGACTGACCAGCCGTTGGAGTGAAACCTCCGAGCAGTGCAACATCCAACGTGCCAGCCAACGAAGCCATGCCAGTAACAAGCAACTGATCAAAACTTAAAGTGGATGCCAATTCAATCCGTAGCGCCCCGTTGTCAGCTTGCAAGTAAGCGCCGTCAAGATGGAGCGCGCCGGTAGAAGTTCCAGGAGAAACAAGACCGAAGTTGGTGACGTCGCCCAGTAGCGTGCCGTTGCCATGTACGGAGCTTTGACTATTGATTTCGATTAGGGGTGCTGATGCGATGCCACCATCGGCGAGCGTGAGATTTGCAATACCGTTGTACCCGACGCGCATCTCCTCACGACCGTCGAGCTGCGAACCGGTGCCCGTGACCAAGACGTTGCCAACGGCGGACAACCCGTCTCCGATAATGACCTCATGGGCATCGGCGATGGCACCGCCAGAAACAGTCAGCGAAGCGTCGCCGCCGCCGCCAATGATCAACGCTGCGTCGCCGATGGCGGCGAGCCGCGACCCTGCTCCGTCGACGGTCGCCGTGGCCGTCGACCCGGCGTTGAGCGCCAGAACAATTTCAAAGCTGGCTTCAAGGTAACCGGCGTCATCAATGTCCAGCATTCCTGCGCCCAGGTATCCGACGTAAACGGACGGCGCCCGGAGCGTCGAATCGGCACCTGTAATATGAATCGCGCCCCGGCCGCTCCCCAGTTCGGCGACGACCACGTTCTTGGCCGCTGCGGTGAGCACGCCGCCGTCGGTGATATTCAGCCGGCCTTCTCCCAGACGACCCACGCTCAGATCCTGGCTGCTGACGAATAGTTCGGAACCATCACCGTCGAGATTGATTGTGCCGTGCCCTGTTGCTTCATTGCCTAAGATGGGCAGCGTTTGGTCCATGAGCAACACGTCGCTGTCGGACAGGATATTGAGCGTTCCGACGCCCGCGTCGCCGACCACGAACGGAGTATTCGGGTCCCCCGTAGAATGGTTCCACAAGGCGAGATTTTCGTAGGTCGCCGTTCCTTCGGAGCCGGCCTCGTCGCCGAAAACCACGACAATCGATCCTACAGCAATAACTGCGCCGAGAATCAGAGCGCCGACTGATACCCCACCCCAC
>CALMBE010000222.1 GCA_937860165.1 uncultured Planctomycetaceae bacterium | reverse complement strand
ACCGTGCCGCTGGCACTGAGCAATATACCCTTGGCGACCTCATGTATTACGGCTGGTTCGGCTCGGTTGCCCGGGCGATGTTGGCGATTCTCCATTTCTTTTACGGTATCGTCGGTAACTACGGCGTGGCCATCGTGATGCTCACCGTCCTG
This sequence comes from uncultured Planctomycetaceae bacterium, assembly GCA_937860165.1. Classification (GTDB taxonomy): domain Bacteria; phylum Planctomycetota; class Planctomycetia; order Pirellulales; family Lacipirellulaceae; genus Bythopirellula. Next base: position 1,950 of record CALMBE010000222.1, on the reverse strand, counting down.
GTGCGCAGCTGTATGTTCCCCATCAGTCGCAAGCAGGTCCAAAGCATGGCAAAAATGCAGGAACTGAAGCCTGAACTCGATAAGCTCAAGGAGAAATATAAAGGCGACCCCGCTAAGCAATCCCAGGCAATGCAAGAGCTTTATCGCAAATACAACATCAATCCGCTCGCGGGTTGCTTGCCGATGTTTATCCAATTACCGATTTTTGTCGGACTCTACCGTTCCTTGGCCATGGATGTCGAGCTCCGGCAGGCTCCACTGATAAGCGACGCGATTCAGTGGTGTTCCAACCTGGCGGCTCCTGACATGCTGTTGAATTGGTCGAGTTTTATGCCGTCGTTCGTGACCAGTGGGGAAGGTTTTTTCGGATTGGGAAGATATCTCAATGTGTTGCCGCTCATCACCATTGGTTTGTTCATTGTGCAACAGAAAATCGCCATGCCGGAACCCACGAATGAGCAGGCCGCCATGCAGCAGAAAATGATGAAGTACATGATGATCTTCATGGGTTTCATGTTCTACAAGGTGGCCGCCGGGTTGTGCATCTACTTCATCGCTTCGAGCCTGTGGGGACTCGCCGAGCGAAAATTCATGCCCAAAACCAAGCCGGCAGGTGCCGCGTTGGCACTCGCCAGTGGTGAAAGCGCTGCTTCAAATCCCCAGAAAAATGGAGCGCCCGGGAGTCGAGCGGCGAAACCGAAAAAGAAGCGCTGAGTCGTACCCTTGCTGCTTGCGGACGAATCTTTCCATGATTCCCGACCCCCACGACACAATCGTAGCAATTGGCACCCCACTTGGCGGAGCCGCTCGTGGAATCATCCGCCTCAGTGGCCCGCGAGTCCTCGCTTCTCTCGCCTGGTGTTTTGTCCCGGACGACCCACAAGTCGTGCTGAAAAACCTCAGTACTGCGCAAGCTGTTTCTGGCAGTCTGACCTTGGGAACTAGTGGTGCGAAGTTACCTTGCGATTTGTTCCTGTGGCCAGACAAACATAGTTATACCCGCCAGAGAGCCGCGGAATTGCATCTGCTGGGGTCCCCTCCCCTGTTGGATCATGTGCTTGGCAATCTCTGCCGACAGGGAGTCCGACTGGCACAGCCGGGGGAATTCACGCTCCGAGCTTTCCTAGCCGGCAGACTCGATCTGACCCAAGCAGAAGCGGTCCTAGGAATCATTGATTCCACAAACCCCAATGCCCTTGATTCGGCCTTGCAGCAGCTTGCCGGGGGGTTGTCCCAACCACTCAGCCAACTGCGAAACCAACTGCTTGGCTTACTTTCCCATTTGGAGGCGGGACTTGATTTTGTTGAAGAAGAGATCGAGTTTGTGTCGCGGGAAGAGTTGGCTGATAAACTGTCGTCGGCTGCACACTTGATCGATTCGACGCTCGAGCAGATGACCGATCGGGCACAAAGCCAATCTCTGCCTCGCGTGGTCCTGGTAGGGGCCCCGAATGCCGGTAAGAGCAGCCTTTTCAATGCAATGCTCGAGCGATTCCCGAGCCCAGCCCCAGCAATGCCTGCCCTGGTTTCCCCATCGGCAGGGACAACCCGTGATTATCTCTCGGCCTGCCTCGATTTGGGTAGGTGCCGGTGCGAACTGATCGACACTGCGGGGTTGGAAGTCCCCTCCGATTGTCGCTCAATCACAGGTACTGCCCAAGATGTCACACACAGGCAAATGGACCAAGCAGACTTGCTTGTGATGTGTATCGAAGCGACCGCCGCGCCCTATTCCGATAATTCCAGTGAAATCCAGTGGTTCGAGGGACCGGTTTTCTCGGTACTGACGAAAGGTGACCTTGCCGAGGGCGATGGAGCTAGGGATCTCGGGCAATTGGCTTGTAGCAGCCTCACCGGTGAGGGACTCGAAGCGCTTGCCCAACGGATTGCCGACCAAATCACCACATGCGAACCAAGAAACGGGCAAGTCTTGGCCAATACGGCCCTTCG
>CALMBE010000221.1 GCA_937860165.1 uncultured Planctomycetaceae bacterium | reverse complement strand
CAATTCCCAAGGCACAGGGAGTGACCCGTTGTTGGACCTCCGACTTCACAATATCACAGATTTTGCCGATCAGTTGCAAGTCTTGCGAGAGTTCCAGGCCCGTTACGATATTTCTGTGCGTTTGGAGGACGGGAAAATTGTCCCCAATACCTTGGCTGACTTGTCGCGCCGTGAGAATCGCTTTGCACATTTGCCGAATGATCTGTTCGATGAGAACAACAACCCTTCAAATCCAGCTACTGCTTACTATTATCCTCATCCCCTGGCGTATAACACGAATCCCCTATCGAATCTGCCCGCTGATTCGATATTGCCGGGAGTGCGTTTTAGCTCTGTGCAGCCACTTGCCTTTGAACCCGTCGAACCTAAGTATCCAAATCCGATCATTCAAGACCATTTTGGCGACACCGCTGAGCAGCGGAGCGACGAAGACTTGGTAATCGCAAATGTCCTGGCCTTCGATGTGCAGGTCTTTGATCCCGGGGCGCCACTCTACAATTATCAAGGGAGTATCGTTCAACCCAGCGGCAGTGGAGCTTTTTTGGCCGCTGTAGCAACTGGGACGGGTAATATCACTGGATTCGGGTCCTATGCCGACATGGGCTGGAACAATGCAGGTAATTATGTTGCCGCAACGACGGCACCGACGCCACCGGCGACGCAGTTCCAGCAGGAGCGGATGGTCGGCTGGCACCCCAGTGTGCCGCTGAATTTTCGTGGCACGCCCGCTACCTACGATACTTGGACCACGTATTACGAAACCGATGGCGTCGATCAAGACAATGATGGGAGGATCGATCAGGGGACCAATGGTTTAGACGATGAAATTCCAGTAGGGTCAGGACCAACTAATGCCGTCAACGGTCCCGACGATCCCAATGAATCGGAAACCTCGCCGCCGTACCCTTACGCGCTCAAGGGGGTGCAAGTAAAACTGCGAATCTACGAGCCCGAGGCCCGGCAAATTCGCGAGTCAACCGTGACCAGGAATCTGGCGGAGTGAGGGGGGGAATGAGGCGCGAGTTTCGAGTTGCGAGCAATTCGTGCTAACTCGAATGCTCCAGTCGCTAACGCTCTTGGCTCTCCTTGAGTACAGATTTCTAACTACTCCCCCCAGCCCCCAGTCCCCAGACCCTCCTCCCCCATGGACATCCACTCGATTCGCCTTCGTGAACCTTGGCAGTGCGAATCGCGCGGCGCGGGGGTGTGTTGGTCCCGGTCGTTCAATTGGCCTGCCGGGCTTACGCCGCGGGAACGCATGTGGGTCGTCGTCGAACCGCTGCCGGTCGGTGCCCGTATCTTGCTCAATGGAAATCCACTTGGCGAAGAGCGGGAAATTACCCGGCTGATCGAGGTGCGCAATCTGCTGGAGATCGAGCTTGCCGCAGGTGGGGCAGGGGGGTTGCCGTTTGCGGTGCGGCTCGACATCGACGAGGGGTGAATTTTTATCGCAGAGTCGCTAAGGCGCAGAGACGCCAAGAATCGCCAGAAAATGTTTGCGACTTTGCGTCTCTGCGGCTTTGCGCTATATTCTCTGGGTTCTGTGTTCTGTTTTAGTTTAGGAATGTGTGATGATGTTTAGAGTGTGGGTTGCGATTGCGCTGGTTTGTTTGCCGATTGGTTGCGGTTGGGGGGCGGAGATTTCGCTGTTTGATGGCGAGACGCTGTTTGGTTGGCAGGCCACGAGCGATGCCAACTGGCGCGTCGAGCAGGGCGAGATTCGCGTCGACTCGGGCCCGGCTGGTTGGTTGATGACAACTAGCGAGTTTGCCGACTTCGAGCTGCACATCGAATTCCATGCCCCGGTGACGACCAATAGCGGGGTGTTTGTGCGGACGTCGCTCGCGCCTACCGACCCCACCAAGGATTGTTATGAGGTGAATATCGCGCCTGCGGAAAATGCGTTTCCTATGGGGTCGTTGGTGGGGCGCGTTAAGGCCACGGCTGCTGAAGCGGGACGCAACGCCCCGCCCGCTGAAGCGGGCTCGCCGGCGAGTCCCGCTTCAGCGGGCGGGGACTGGCACACGTTCGACATCACCACACAAGGTTCCGAAATCGCAGTGATGCTTGACTCGAAACGAGTCGCCTCGTACACCGATCCCAAACCACTCCGGCGAGGTCGCATCGGGCTGCAATTCCGCGAAGGTCCGGTCGCGTTTCGCAACGTTCGCCTCCGACCCTTGGGTCTCGAACCTCTCTTGAATGGCAAGGACCTCGCGGGTTGGAACACCGACCGCGCAGGGGAGGGCGACTTTTCCGTGTTGCCCAGTGGTGAGCTGCAAGTGAAAAACGGACCGGGGCAACTAGAAAGCACGCAGAGCTACGGCAACTTTTTGTTGCAGCTCGAATGCCAAGTGAACGGCGACGGCCTGAACTCGGGGGTGTTCTTTCGTTGCATCCCGCGGGATTTGATGATGGGCTACGAGAGCCAGATTCAGAACGCCTACCGCAACGACGACCGCGCACAGCCGGTCGATTGCGGAACCGGGGGCTTCTATCGACGGCACAATGCCCGGCGGATCGTGGCCGACGACCTGACCTGGTTCACGAAGACCCT
>CALMBE010000220.1 GCA_937860165.1 uncultured Planctomycetaceae bacterium | reverse complement strand
CTCGCTAAATTTGGTGCTAGCTGATGCTAGCGACACAGAATTCCTTACAGCCCCTCCGCGAGGGGCAAGCTCTGCGCGGGAATGACAACTTAGCCAAACCGAAATTGATCGGCCTTGGAGCCCCCGCGCGGGCGAAATCGCCTTTTCGCCCGAAATTGTTAGAATGGAGCAAGGTGTTCCGTCGGCATTTTCCGACTGCTGCCGGCAGTCGACCGCTTGGCACTGGAATCCGATTGGACATGAGGTAAGAGAATGCTAGCAATGATGCGAAAGTTGCTTTCCCAGGTAGCGAACTCGGTCCTAATTATCTCAGGCCTGGTACACGTGTGTACGGGTCAGGTGAACCCTTCGATTCCGGTCCTGCCGGGATTGGTCCCCCAAGGCCAGCTTGGAGACACGATTCCTAGTCAGTTCTATTATCAGGCGATTCACGACATCTACCGCGGCGAGTATCGCGATGCCGAACGCACCCTGGCGCGCGAAACTCGCGGAGCGATCCGGATCGGAGTGACCGACCGCTGGATCGATTCCATCTGTTACCACGCGATGTGGGGCGAAGTGCTCTACCACCAAGGTCGACTCGCCGAGGCTTTGAGCCACTTCGACGAAGCCTGCACGATGTTCCTCGACAATCCGCGGTGGCTCCTCCAGGTAAACTTCAAGCAAGATCCTCGTCCCGATACCAATCTGGCGCGCAAGGCGATTCCCTGGGGGGCGAGCAATCGGCAATTCGTGTTGGGAAGTTTTCCCAGTCAGATGTTGATTCAGCTTGGGGATAGCCTGGAACAACAAAGCCAAGTTGCCCAACAGGGGGGCGTACTCCGCCAGATGCAATATTGGCAAATCGATGTCATCGAAATCATTCGGGCCACGTCGCTCGCGATTCGCCGCCGCAACGAGCTCCTGGGGCCGCTGGCTCTGCACGACCCGATATCGCGGGAACTCGTTGCAAAACTTGCCGGGGGATTCGCACCTCCCCATCATTGGTCCAACGCCTGGGCCGACCTGCAGTTGGGACTCGCCTACGTCGGGCAGGGAAATCTCGACCAGGCGCGCATTCGACTGGAGCGAGCCGAACGAGTCGCCGGTCAGTTCGACCACCCACTCACCTGCGTTGCCTTGCTCGAACAAGGGCGGCTTGCCATGGAAGCCGGAAAAACCGAACTCGCCGATGAGCTATTTGCCGAGTCGAGTTACTCGGCATTTTACTTTGAAGACGCGGGAATCATCGACGAAGCGTTCCGGTTGGCCAGCATCAATCGCCTGGCATCCCCAGTCTTGGAGCCGAATCCGGTGCTCGAAACGGCAGCCAATTGGGCCCGACACGAGCGTTTCCATCACATTTACGCCCGGCTTTGCTTTGCGCGGGCCGAAGAACTGCTAGTGGTTGGTGACACCAAACCCGCGATTGCGACTTTGCAAGCCGGTCAGTCGCGGCTCGGCAATGCCTCGGCGGGGCTCTTGGGAAACTGGTCGCGTTATTTGGAGGCAAGACTGTTGGCCGAAACGGGCAAACCGACGGCACTCGAGGGAATCGATGACGTGCTCGCCGAGCACATGGCCATGTCTCCCCGAACGCTCCAATTGCAGCTTGCCGATTCTTGGTTCGACCAACAGCAATTGCGGGCGAGCTCCGCCAGCGAGGTCTATCGAAAACTCTTAAGCGATCCGACCGCGAAAGACTGGGCCTTTCGCCCCTTAGAAACCTTGGCCCTACTCAAAACCCCTGTCGATGCGTCGTTCGAGCGTTGGTTACTCGCCCTGGAAGAACGCAAGGAAAAATCCGCCGCGCTCGAAGTGACCGATCTGGCCAAGCGCCGCCGTTACTTTAGTTACCTTCCGCTGGGGGGGCGCATGACGTCGCTCCGCGTGACCCTCGAATCCCCGGAGTTGACCCTCACTCCTGCCGAACGCAATCTCCGCAGCGACCTCCTGGCCCGCTTTCCTGAATACGACGACCTTTTGCAGCGTGGCTTGCAGATTCAAGAATCACTCCGCCAACAATGGCAACCTGCCGTCGCCGACGAAAAGCAAAAGGCCCTGGCAAACCTCTGGCACGATTGGGCAGAAAATGTTTTCGAGCGCGAACAATTCTTGGGTCGCCTGGGCTTAAGTCGCGTGGCCTGCGACTTCCGCTTCCCACCGGTGACCTCGACATCCGATCTGCAAAAACAACTCGTCCCTGGTCAAGCCGTTGTCGTGTTTCATGACACCTCGGACGGACTCTTCGGTTTTCTCGTGACCGATCGCGCTTCGACCGTCTGGAACTGCGGGCCGAGTGGCGAGATCGCCCGCGAACTGAGTCAATTCCTCCGCGATCTGGGCAATCATGATCGCAATAGCGCTCTCGACGAAAAGCAACTGGCCTCGAAGGCCTGGCTCGAATCGGGGCAAATCTTGTTTGAATCGCTCTTTGCCGGCTCGGCAATCGATCCTGTTTCGATGGACGAATTGGTGGTCGTACCGGACGGGTTGGTTTGGTACGTTCCCTTGGCCGCCTTGCCGATCAAGCTGGAGGATGGCGTCGTGCCTCTGACAAGCCTCTCACGGGTGCGGGTGGTGCCGACGATGGGCTTGGCTTTCGGCCGCACGGTCCCCTGGCGTCGCGTGCAACACACGAGTCTCGTGGGCCAGGAAATCGTGCCGGGCGAGAAAGCAGCCGACCGTACGGCCCTGCTCGAGCCGCTGGCTGCGACGCTTGCTAACCGAATCGAATTGCCCGAACCCCTGCCGGTCGCTACCCCCGTCGTGGCATCGCTCCTGGAAACGCTGGTGGTGCTGGACGAATTTGAAATCGAACGGGACGAACCCTTGACTTGGTCGCCGATTCCCGGTCGCCGCGAAGGTGCCGAGGGAGAACTCGCCACTTGGTTATCGCTTCCCCTTTCGGGACCGCAACGCCTGGTGTTCGCCGGTGCGCATACAGTCGTCGAGAATGGTGGCAAAGCCTCTCGCCGGAAAAGTAATCAAGCCCCCCCGGGAAGTGAGTTGTTTCTCACGAGTTGCGGCCTGATGTCGACCGGGGCCCAAACGGTGCTCTTGAGCCGCTGGCGCGTGGGGGGGCAATCGACGCTTGAACTCATGCGCGAGTTTGTCCAAGAACTCCCCCGCACTTCGGCGTCGGACGCTTGGCAACGCTGCATCGAAGTCGCCAAGCAACTCCCCTTGGAACCCTCACTCGAACCGCGCATCAAAACCAGCGGCCAGGGAGAACTCCCCACCGCCGAGCACCCCTTCTTCTGGTCCGGTTACCTGCTACTCGACACGGGCGAACCGGTTGACAATAAGGAAAATAAGGGGTCGGGAGTCTTTGATTGACGCTAATAATTTCCGATTAGCGATCACTCCTAAATTTCTTCGTGCTTTTTGTGTTTTTCGTGGTTCACTTCTTTCCGCTCCGCTTACTTACGTGCGCGGCTCGATTTGGTGTGCGCGGCTCGATCTGCCGTGGGCGGGGACGCCACGGCTCGCTGCTCTTGTTGCCACGGCTCGCGGAACCGGTCTACCGCTTTTCGAGCGGAATAAATTCGCGCATCGGGCTGCCGGTGTAGATCTGGCGCGGCCGACTGATCTTGTTCGAGGGATTGCCGTGCATCTCTTTCCAGTGAGCCAACCAACCCGGCAAGCGGCCAATCGCAAACAGCACGGTAAACATCTGCACCGGGATGCCGAGCGCGCGATAGATCACGCCCGAGTAGAAGTCCACGTTGGGATACAGTTTGCGCTCGATGAAGTATTCGTCCTGCAGGGCAACGTCCTGCAACTGGAGAGCAATGTCGAAGATCGGGTCGTCGATGCTCCGCTTGTTGAGCAGTTTCTCGCAGGAGGCCTTGATGATGGTCGCCCGGGGGTCGAAATTCTTGTACACGCGGTGGCCGAAACCCATCAGCCGGAAGCCGCTGGATTTGTCCTTGGCCATGTCGACATACTTCTTGACGTTGCAGTTGTCTTTGCGAATTTGTTCGAGCATGGCGACGCAGGCTTCATTGGCACCACCGTGTAGCGGCCCCCAGAGGGCACTGATGCCGGCCGAGATCGAAGCAAACAGATTCGCGTTCGACGAACCCACCATCCGCACGGTCGAGGTACTGCAATTCTGCTCATGGTCGGCATGCACGATTAGCAGCAGATTCAGGGCTTCGACAAAATCGGGATCGATCTCATAAGGTTCCGAGGGAACCGAGAACATCATCTGCAAGAAATTCTCGCAGTAAATTAATTCATTGCGCGGATAGACAAACGGCTGGCCAATGGATTTCTTGTAGGCGTACGCCGCGATGGTGGGGAGCTTCGCCAACAGGCGATGCACGGAAATATCGACCTGGGTTTGATCGTGCGGATCGAGCGAATCTTGATAGAATGTCGACAGCGCGCCGACGACCGAACTCAAGATCGCCATTGGGTGGGCATTGCGGGGGAAACCATCGTAGAACTGCCGCATGTCTTCGTGCAACATGGTGTGCCGACGGAGCTTAATGCGGAAGGCATCCAATTGCTCGGCAGTGGGGAGCTCACCATAAATTAAGAGGAAGGCGACCTCGATAAAGTCGCAATTCTTAGCCAACTGCTCGATCGGATATCCGCGATAGCGGAGGATGCCCTGCTCGCCATCGAGATAGGTCACGGCGCTCAGGGTGGACCCGGTGTTCATGTACCCGTCGTCGAGGGTAATGAGTCCGGTAGCGGATCGCAACTTACTGATGTCAATCGCGCGCTCTTGCTCCGAACCTTCGATCACGGGAAGGTCCAATTCGGAATTGCCGTATACTAGTTTTGCTCCCTCACCCATCGAGGTTTGCCTTTCCACAGAAGTTTCCCTGTCCAAAACAGTGTTCACGGTCCGCCTCACTTTGAATGGGGTGTGATCGCTCAAGCCGCCTGAAGCGCGGGCTCAATGATTTTTTCCACCGGCAGTCCGCAACATGAGTGTAGCGGGGTCTGGGCGGTCTATCAATTGGTGGCCCACTCGATAAGCCTACGTCATACACGGGAAATAGTGGCTTTTTCGGGAGCCCGAGGAGAAGGTCCCGACATCCCCCGCTAAGGCTGGCGAAATCCCCCACATTCCTGCCGTTTGTGGGGATTGTAACGGGATGCAAGGGTCTACTTGAGCTGCCCTTGGCCGGAAAGTCGAGCGATGTCTGAGCCGCGAAATTCGCCGTCGAAGACGGTCCAGATCCGACTCTTGTCACGGAGTTTTTTGAGCTCCTCGCCACTGCCATCTTTCTTCGCTTCGGCTTCCAAGATTTTTCGGATGTCGGCCTGAGCATCGGTAAAGGGAGTCCGCCCCGCTTCCTGGCGTTCCAGGACCCGCACAATATGAAACCCTTGCTCGGTTTCGATGACATTGCTCAGTTGCCCGACTTGGAGTGAGAAGAGGGCGGTGTCGATCTCGCTACTGCGGAGCGCCCCGCGGTTGGTCAACTTGTGGGTTCCTCCCTCTCCGGCAGTGATCCCATGGGACCTGGCCTTGGCGACCTCGCCAAACGCCGCACCCCGGAGCTTAGGATTGGCTGCCACGCGCTGCCAGACCTCATTGCCCATCTCGGAGATCTGTTTCCAGGCAGCATTTCGATCACCATTGCAGCGGTCGAATCGCACCATGAGCTCTTCCCAAGTGGCTTGGGAAGGAAAATCGTACTCGGCCTCATGTGCCTTGTAATAGACCAACATCTGATCGTGAGTGACCGGCTTGGGTTTGGGTGCCAATTGCCGAAGCCATTCTCCCGCAATGGTGCGCTCGATGAATTGACGTCGCACATCGGACAGCGCACTACCATGTTGTTCGAGCATCTCTTCCATAGCACGTCGATTGGGAACCTTCAGCATTTCGACCAAGCGCGGCGTGATCGTGTC
>CALMBE010000219.1 GCA_937860165.1 uncultured Planctomycetaceae bacterium | reverse complement strand
TCAGCAGGTCGGCACTTGGCTTGGGGATATTCTGTAAGTAGATCCGGGGGGTCGAGGAGGCGTCGGTCGTCGTGGGACCGATGATTTCGCTAGGCCGCGTCTCTTCGCCCGTAGATGCATTTTGGAAGGTAACGTAATAACTGTAACCGCCATTGTTGAGTCCCGTATCACTGAGCTTTGCGCCTAGGGCACCGTCTGCCACATTGTCGTTGTAGGTGGCGACTCCCGTGGCGATATTGGCGACGAGAAAGTAGTCGCCTCCGCCAGTGCTCACGGTGCGGTAGATATTCAACGAAGTAAAGTCGGGACTGGGCGCCGGAGGAATGGTTCCCAGGTCGATGGAACCTCCGGCCACGGTCACGGAACTGGTGATATTCGACGCGGGCCCCTCATTGCCGAATGCGTCTACAAACGCGATTCGATAACTGTATGTCCCGCTCAGCGTGCCTGGCGTGGCCGATACGGAGGTTGTGGTTGTTTCGCTAGGCCGTGCCAGCGACTGCGAATTACTCGTGTCGTCCGGGACTTCATGCGTTCCATCGCTCAGAATCGAAGACTGAATAATTGCCGGCGTGGTGCCCACTTCGCCATTCGGATCGAGAGAGCCCTCGAAGAACACATTTTCGGTCGGCTGAGCCACCGCTGCGGCACCCAGCGGAATGCTGATCGAAGTCAAACCGGTCGGCAGCACCTCGAAATTCGAGTCCACGCCATAACCCAACAAGCGGAAACCCGTGGTGGTCACGATTTCGTTATTCGCATTGGTTTTGAACTGACCATTCCGCGAGTAAAACTGCCCGCCGCTGGAACCTTCGACGATGAAGAACCCATCTCCTTGGATCGCCAGATCGAGCGGGTTCGAGCTGATCTCGATCGTCCCTTGCGTAAACTCGGGCGAAATCTCGGCCACCTTCACACCCAAGCCCACCTGCCGGGGGTTCGTACCACCGCGGTTGGTGGTCGGTGCCGAGCCGATACTTTGCGTTTGCAGAAACTGAGTGGCGAAATTGACGGTCGATTCCTTGAAACCAACCGTCTGCGAGTTGGCCACGTTATTGCCCACCACGTCGATCGAAGTCTCCGCGGCAGTAAGTCCCGTCAGAGCGGTACTAAGTGCTGATTGCAAGCCCATGGTTTATTCTCCGGAAGATTGTGTAGTTGTTTGGTGCTAGTTGTCAGTAGTCAGTAGTCAGTAGTCAGTGGTTGGTAGCTAGTAGCTCCTTAGCCCCTGGCCCCCAGTCCCCAGCCCCTACCTCGGCGGCCTAATCTCGCCGACGTTGTTCAGGCTTACTTCAAAGCTGCGGCTGGGGTCGCTGACGATCTGTGGTGTTTTGGTGAGCGTTGTCCCCGACAGGTCCGCATCCGATTTCTTATCGAGGTACGAACCGGTGGTCCCCTTGGTGAGCGTATCGACCAGATAATATGGCCCTTCGCCCCCGGCCTTCGTGCGATAGATTTGCTTGGGTTTGTCGGTCACGGGCAGACTGCTGATCTGCACCGACTTGCCGTTGGCATCGAGTTCGACAGGCTGTTCGGTTTCTACTCCGAAAAGATTGCCGTTGTTGTCCGACCAGACAATTCGATACCGATACTTCCCTTTTTCCAAATCGCCCGCTTGGTCAGAAACCGTGATTCCGGAATCCTTTTGCAAGTGCAACTTCGGTGTCCCATTGGAAACCGTGATCCGATCGACGACGCCCGAGACCCGCTCGTTGTCGTCCGAGATCGCATCGATGTCGGCCCCGATCAAGTTGGTCGCACTGGTGATGTTTTGCCCCAAGAGCACCGCGTCCAGAGTCGAAGTGAGTTTTTCAGTCGCTCCCACCTCGCGGATTTGGCTGATCTGGGCAATGAGCTTGTCATTCTCCAGCGGGTTGAGCGGATCTTGGTTCTGTAGCTCCGCGAGCATCAGGTTTAGAAAATCTCCCATATCGATGTCATTGAGCACGTCGGCATTGGAGATGTTTTTATTCTGAGTCGGGGCGAAGGTGTTAGTAACTTGGGACATAATGTTTACTCGCTTAGCGAATGGTGTCGGGGACCGACTTATTGAAGCTGGGGAGAGCCCGCGAATCGCGCGAATAGCCGCGAATCGAGAGTATCTGAGTCATGTAGTTGCACTTACCTTTTTTGAATCACTCTTTTTGATTGTTGTCGAACATGTGAAGTTGGTGACATTCCTAACTATTCGCGATTTTTCGCGTGATTCGCGGGCCTTCTTCTGTGTGTTTGTGATTTAGACTGGGTCAAATACGAACGTCCAAGCCCCCCTCGACCAGTGCCGACTGCGAACGCACCGCGCGTTCGGCCGAACCTCGCGCTGTTCGCATCCGGTTCACCGACGTGGCCCGCGACGACTCTTGCTCTCTTTGGCGGTCTTGGGCACCGGTCTGTGAGCCCGAATCACCCCCGTCGCGGCGAACGTCGACATCGAACTTCTCGATCCGGATGTCCTGCTCGGCAAGTCGCTGCCGCAAGGCCGGCAAATTGTCCAGCACGATCCGCCGGGCCTCGGAAGTTTCTGTTTCCAGATTCGCCGATAACACCCCATTGCGAATCGAAATCTCGATCTTCAACGATCCCAACTCGGGAGGGCTGAGCCGCAACTGAATCTCACCATCGTTCTGTTGAGCTACCCGAAAGGCGCCGGCCACCCGCTGCACGAAGCGCGCGCGGTCGACCGTCGAGACCGGAGACTGGGCATCGGTGCGTGTAGTAGCGGTTTCGATTTGCTGCACCAACGAGTGGGGCGTCGAACTGGTGATTGCCGTTTGCGAGGCACCGGCGTTCGGCGTGGCCGACGGTGCGGCAATCAATCAGCGCCTGCTTAAAGAGGGCGTGATTGTGCGCCCTCTGGGCGGCTATGGCATGCCCGATCATTTGCGGGTAACCATAGGGCGCGAAGTGGAAAACCAGCGCTTTCTTTTGGCGCTTGAAAAAGCGTTATGCGCATGAAATTAGGCAAAGTTGTTGTCTGCGGTGTGGGCCTCATTGGCGGATCGTTTGCGCTGGCACTTAAAGCCGCCGGTGTGGCCACTGAAGTCGTCGGCATGGGCCGCACGCAAGCGGCTCTGGCAGAGGCGCTTGAGCGTGGCGTCATTGATAGCATTGCCCCTGACTG
>CALMBE010000218.1 GCA_937860165.1 uncultured Planctomycetaceae bacterium | reverse complement strand
TACAGAGCAACTGAAAGTTGTGAGCCAGTTGCGGAGATTCCAGCAACCGGTTCAAGTGCAGAACTTCGGTTATCCCACCCGCTAGGCGAAAGGCGTGGGCTGTTTCGGCATCGCAGTTCGTGCCGGGGGCTCGCAGGATTAGAATTCGAGGCTGTGTCATGGAAGGATTTTATTAATGGGCAACACTTCAGTCAGTTGCAGTAACTAGGGTGGTAAATCGTCATTTGTAAATCAAAGAATAGAACGCGGATGAACACAGATTTAGCGGATTTTCACAGATCGATGGGATTACTTTTTCCAATGATTTACTTCCCTCCGAGTCATTCAATCGGAATATAATCGGCAAATAAAATCCGTGACAATCAGTTCAATCCGTGTTCATCCGCGTTCTATGTTTTCCTGTCAGTTAGCAAGTTCCCGAAATACCATTGCTTATGTTTTCGTGAATTAAGTTTACCAGTCGAGCGGTTGTTGCCAGGCGGCTTTGAGCTCGGTGAGTTCGGCGTCGATCCAGGGCGTTTTTTCAGATTCAAGGATCGTCAGCCGCGGGGTGTCGACCGTCTTGCCGACCCACGCCACGGAAATACCCGCCAATTGCCGTTCAAACTGCACCGCATTCTCTGCCCGCACTTCGCACAAGAATCTCGTATTCGATTCGCTAAAGAGCTTTGAGATCGCAGGTAAGCTGGAAGAATCGGGAGACATCCTGGAAAGGTTTATTTCAGCCCCGATCCCCCCGGCGAAGCACATCTCGGCTGCGGCGACCGCGAGGCCTCCTTCGCTGAGGTCGTGGCAAGCGTCCACCAAACCTTGACCGATAGCTCGATGAATCGCAGCAAAAGTCGCTTTGGCTACGACTGGATCAACCGTCGGGACCTGCCCTCCGCACAAGTTGTGGATCAGTGCAAAATGCGATCCACCGAGTTCGTCGCGGGTCACGCCGACCAAAAACAACAAATTGCCCGGCTGCTTGAGGTCCATGGTGACCGCGCGGGCAACGTCGTCGATCTGGCCGAGGGCACTGATCAGGAGCGAAGGAGGGATCGCGATGGTTTGCTTCTGTCCCGACGAATTTACGAAACTGAATTCATTGTTCAGGCTGTCCTTGCCACTGATGAACGGCGTTTCCAGCACGAGCGACAGATCATGGCAGGCCAGCGCGGCCCGCACCAAGCTACCCAAGGTTTCGCCTTTTTCGCAGTCCCCCCAGCAGAAGTTATCCAGCAGGGCAATGCGGCTGGGATCCGCGCCCACGGCGACGCAATTGCGGATCGCTTCGTCGATCGCGCTGGCGGCCATGTGGTAGGTATCGAGGTCTCCGTAGCGGGGGTTCATTCCGCAAGCGATCACCATCCCCCGCCGTGAATCGAGCACGGGTCGCACGACGGCGGCATCGCTGGGGCCATCGAACTGCGCTCCCACGAGGGGTTTGACGACACTTCCCCCCAAGACCTCATGGTCGTACTGGCGGATAATCCAGTGTTTGCTGGCGACGTTGTACGAACCGAGAATCTTTTTCAAATCCGTCGTGAAGTCATTTCCGAGACGCGGCATAGCGAGCGGCTGCACTTTCTCGGGGGCGTATTCTGCTGAGCGGATCACCGGGGGCCGACCTTCGTGGAGCAAGTGCATCGGCAAGTCGCCGACCACCTCCGAGCCATATTTCAGCACGAGTCGGCCAGTGGGTTCAAACTTGCCGAGGATCGTCGCTTCGACACTTTCGGCTTCGCATAGCTCACGAAGCTTCTCCCAATTCTCGGCAGGCACACTGAGGACCATGCGTTCTTGGGCCTCGGAGATCCAGATCTCGGTGTAGGTGAGGCCAGCGTATTTCACGGGGGCTTTGTCGAGCCAGACCTCGGCCCCGATTTTTTCGCCCATCTCTCCCACCGCACTGCTGAAACCCCCGGCACCACAGTCGGTGATTGCGCTAAACAGGCCCTGATCGCGGAGTGACAGGATCACATCGAGCACCTTTTTCTCCTCGATGGCATTGCCAATCTGCACGGCACCACCCGAGATCGCTTCGCTTTCATGAGTCAGTTCCGCGCTCGAAAAGGTTGCCCCGTGGATACCATCGCGGCCCGTGCGACCCCCCACACTCACGATCCAGTCGCCCGGTTGCGGCTGCTTGAATGACTTGTTGGTCGGGATGAGTCCCACGTTTCCACAGTAAACAAGTGGATTTCCGAGGTAGCGGCGGTCGAAGTAAACCGCTCCATTAACGGTGGGAATTCCCATCCGGTTTCCATAGTCCCGAACACCACTCACAACCCCCCGCATCACTTGCTTGGGGTTGAGTACGGAATCTGGAATTTCCGTGTGGGGAGTATCGGGTGGGGCAAAACAAAAAACATCGGTGCTGCAAACCGGCTTGGCTCCCATTCCCGTGCCGATGGTGTCTCGGATAACGCCCCCCAAACCGGTGTTAGCCCCACCGTAGGGTTCCAGGGCCGAGGGGTGGTTGTGCGTTTCTACTTTGAAGGCGATGTTGAAATTGTCGTCGAATCGCACAACTCCGGCGTTATCTTGGAACACGCTGACGCACCAATCAGTGTCCCCCCAACGGCTGCGGAGTTCCCGGGTCGCGGCGAAAATGGTTTCCTTGAGCATGTTTTCAAAACGCCGCGTGCCATGTTCATCCTGGTAAGCGATCCTTCCGGCGAGCGTTTTGTGACTGCAATGTTCGCTCCAGGTTTGAGCCAGGGTCTCGAGTTCGATGTCGGTCGGGTCCCGGCCTAATTCGGCAAAATGACGCTGGATGGTCTGCATTTCAGCGAGTTGCAGATAAAGCTGCCCTTCGCGGCTGAGCCGCATGAGGCCGGCGTCGTCGAGTTTCCCCAGGGCAACCGTGCGGAGCTGGAACTGGTAGTCGGAACCAACTTGCAACCGATCGAAGGGGAGCGGACCGATGAGGGTTTGTTCGATGGCTTCGTTGGCGAGGATTCGCTGGGCAATCTCGGAAAACTGAGCCTGGCTGGCACCCGCGAACCAGTACTTCCGCAGAGTTCGCACGGCCGACACGGAGAGCCCGAAATCGCGCACGGCCCCTTCGGCGCTTTGAGCCACAGGGTCCATGACTCCCGGTTTCAGAAGGACTTGCATGAGCGAGACTGAATCAAATCCATGGGGGGCGAGGGTCAACCTGTGGTCGGGAATCCGCCCCACGACTGACAGTTCGACCGTCGGATCAGCAAACAGTTCTCGAGCAAGTCGCTCGGCTCCCCGCTCGTCGAGTGCATCGCTTTGGAGCAAGTAACCACGAGCGGAGCGAACCTCCAGCCGGGGTGCGATTCCCAATTCCGCAGCAATCGCGGCAACGCGATTAGCTTCCTGATCGGGCATTCCCGGCAAGGTGTGAACGTCAATTTCCCAGAGCATTTCGGATCTCTTTAGCTCGCTGCAAGGTGTTTCGAAGACTTTCCGTGGACCCACTGTCGAGGGCACCACGCAACTGGTTGAGGCGGTCGATTAAGCGATCGAGTTGTTCTATAACCGAGTTGGAATTCTGGGCAAAAATCTGGACCCACAAATCAGGGTCCGACGCGGCGATCCGAGTGGTGTCGCCCCAGCCAGTTGCCGCCAGGGGGAGGTATTCCTCGGGGGTGACCGAGGCCAGTGCCGAGGCAACTAAGTGAGGCAAGTGGCTTGTGGCGGCCAAGGCACGGTCGTGTTCTGCCGGGTCCATCGAGCGCACCACAGCCCCCAAGCTCGCCCAAAACTCGCATGCTAGCTGGATTGTGTTCGTGTTCGTGGCGGGGGGTGGCGTGATGACCACTGTCCGCCCCTCGAAGAGGTCAGGACGGGCATTTTCGGGGCCTGTACGGTGGTCCCCTGCCAAAGGGTGACTGCCTACAAAGCGGTTGGGCCGACCTTTCAAACTCTTGTCCGTGGCTTGGCAAATCTCACCCTTGGTACTTCCGACGTCGGTAATCCAACTTGCCCGGGGTGCCAATTGATCCGCTCGCAATATGTCTTCAACCACCGACGCCACAGGGGTCGCCACGATGACCAAATCCGCTTCCTGCAAGGCATCTTTGGGGTCCGTGGTCGCCCGATCGATTGCACCCACAGCTAAGGCTTTTTCGAGAGATTCCTGCCTACGTCCGAATCCTGTAACACATTCGGCCAGTCCACGCTTATGAAGTGCCAGACCAATGGATCCACCGATCAGACCGACCCCGATAATCGCTACGTTCCTTGTAGTTGACATGCGAAATTGGGTGGGTTAGCAGGTTTGACAGGTTCTCGGTGAGATCGCTCTGCGATGAACGTCCAAAACAGAGCCGGTTGGGTAGCACGGGAAGTATTCTAACAAAGATCAAGAAAATTGCAGGGGGGCACCTCGAACACGATCCAGTCGCTGGGACAAGCCCCTGCAATCGTTATAGTCTCCTTCGTGAGATCAAATTTGTTGGATGGAATTGCTCTACCTCAAAAGATTGAAAAAAGAGAAAAAATACAGTTTTGATTCAACCCGGTCTCTGCCAAGTCGTAATGACTGCGGTAGAATACCCTAAACCAATTGCCATTTGGGTACTGCTTGCCAGCAGGGAAAGTAAAAGTTCATGTTCACTGCAAAGGGACTTGCGCAATCAGCCCGTCCACTTTTTTCGGGAATTACTGTCATGTTGCGCACTGTTTTTTCTAGCCTGGTGTTGTTTGCCGCTTGCTCACTTGCTCCAGTGTTTGGGCAAGACTGGGCCGACAAGATGCTCAACAAGCTTGAGCACGATTTCGGTACCGTGGCCCGTGGCGCCGAGACGGTCTACAAATTCGAGATCACGAATCTCTACAAGCAAGAGATGCGGATCTTAGGTGTCCGGTCTAGTTGTGGCTGTACTTCACCCACGATTGAAAACAATGTAATCCCCACTTTTGGTAAGGCCTACTTGGTTGCCAAGTTTAATACGCACACCTTTACGGGAGTGCATGGTGCCACGCTGACGGTGAGCTTTGCGGCCCCCTACGCTGCCGAAGTTCAGGTGCGCGTGCATGGCAACATCCGGGGCGACGTGGTTTTCTCACCAGGAGCCATCGATTTCGGTAAAATCGACGAAGGTGAAGTCCGCGAGCAACGCCTGTCGGTAAGTTACGCCGGTCGGAATGATTGGCAGATCACCGACATCCGTAACGACAATGCCTTCTTTGAAGTCGAGTTGGAACAGGCTCCCAAGGTCCTGGGCAGGACGACATACAATTTGATCGTGCGGATGAAGGACAACGTTCCCATCGGTTTCATGAAGGATCAACTGACCGTGATCACCAATGACACTCGGGCCGATAGTCAACGGATACCACTGTATGTGAGTGGACATGTTGTTCCCGAGATTTCTGTGACCCCAGAAAGTTTGGTCTTGGGAAATGTTAAGGCCGGTGAACCTGTCACGAAGAAGGTGGTTGTCCGAGGCAAGAAACCGTTCAAGATTCTCAATGTCGACTGTGGCGACAACTGCTTCAGCTTCAATACCGACCAAGAATCCAAAGAGCTCCACTTGGTA
Source organism: uncultured Planctomycetaceae bacterium (assembly GCA_937860165.1). GTDB lineage: Bacteria > Planctomycetota > Planctomycetia > Pirellulales > Lacipirellulaceae > Bythopirellula. The sequence continues at coordinate 957 of CALMBE010000218.1, read as the reverse complement.
GAGATCACCTACCGGCCAGGCGATCAACCGGGTGCTGTGAAAGTGCCGGTCAAGATTACAACGGATCGGGTCAACCGGAGTGCCACGTTGACAGTCTCGGCGGATGTGGTAGCAGCCCCGCCCACTCCTGAAACCCAGGCAGACAACGGTAAGTCCAGCGGTTTGGCAACCGAAGAGTTGCAGATTGCTCGCACTGCTAGCGAATAGTCTCCAGCAAACCGAATTTGGCAGGGCCGCTCAGTTTTCTCAAAATGAGGGTGCCATGGCCACGGTGGTACTCCGCTGTGGCCATGTTTTCTCGATTATTCACATGCCCACGCCGGAGTACCAGCGTGGGCATGGCACCCCAAAATGAATAATTGATCGGCCCTGCCGCGTTGGGCATATCGGTTGACACCGGCAGCCAGTCCAGCCATAATCCCCGCCCATTTCGCAAAAACTTGTATTTGCGAAGTGGGCGATTTCTTTTCACTAGTCCTTGGCATGCTGTATCGCATGGAAGCGAACTCCGCTCAAGCTCTGCCTTGTCCTCGACCGAGCTTCAGGCTCTTAGCGACACTGTGCGCGCTCTTGGTGCTTTTGGCAGACGGAAGTCTTTCCCGAGGAAAAGCACCTGCCGAAAAAATCGCAGATCAAATCGTCGAACCGTGGGAAGAAGAGACCACGAGCGAAGTCACCACGAAGTCGGCTGCCGAGTTCGATAAGTGGGAATCGATTGCCGATTCCGATAATCTTTATCTCGACAACACGGCGAAATGGAATGACCCCTCGGTAAAAGTCATCGACTGGGTCCGGCACTTTGGCTTTCGCCATTCCTCGACCGACGGCCGCCACTCCGAACGGGGAGTTCCGCTACAGGGAACCAGTTGGCTCAATCGGCCTTACCATGCGGATTGGTTTATTGGTTCGCTTTTAGGTGACGAGCTGATTGCTCACCATGTGGATCAAAACAATGAA
>CALMBE010000217.1 GCA_937860165.1 uncultured Planctomycetaceae bacterium | reverse complement strand
CGGCTGCTAACAAAAGGCGAACATTGCCCAAGCTGGGGCGCCCTAGCGTTTTTTTAAGAGTTTCGAGTTGCGAGACGCGAGTTGCGAGAAAAAACCAACCACCATGCCACTGACCACTGACCACTGACAACTGACAACTAACCACCAACCACCTCCTCCCCATATTCTCCGTCGAACAACGGCAGGGTGAGTTCGCTGCCAGTTTCGACCGGCGCTGCAACCCCCAAATGCGCATAGCCCGCGGAGGTGAGCTTCCGCCCGCGCGGAGTTCGCACTACCAGTTCGGCCCGTAACAAAAAGGGCTCGACTTCGTCGGTGAGCGTGTCGGTGGCCGTGTTGAGCGTATGGGCCACGGCCTCGACACCGACCGGACCTCCATGGAAAACCCGCATGATCGTCTCCATGTATTTACGATCTTGAACATCGAGGCCCAGGTGATCGATCCCCAGCATGTTCAGCGCCAACTTGGCTACGTCGAGGGTAATCTTGCCATCGGCCCGACTGGTGGCGTAATCGCGGACCCACCGCAGTCGATTGTTTGCCACGCGCGGCGTGCCGCGGCTACAGGAAGCGATTTTTTTCGCCGAACTGTCGTCGATCTCGATCCGCAACTTCGCCGCATTCCGTCGCACGATTTCGGTAAGCTCTTCGTCGCTGTAAAATTCTAAGTGCTCCCGGATCTGAAACCGATCGCGCAGCGGTGCCGACAACATTCCACTGCGGGTCGTGGCCCCGATGATGGTAAAGGGTCGCAGCGAGAGATTCACCGTCCGTGCCGAAACACCCTCACCGAGTGTGATATCGACCCGAAAATCTTCCATGGCCGGGTACATGAATTCCTCGACCGCCTTGGGAAGTCGATGGATCTCGTCGATGAACAGAATTGAGCTTTCCTCGGCATTGGTAAGATAAGGCAGCAAGTCCTTAGGGGCCGTCAACGTAGCCCCACTGGCGATTTGCAGGGGAACTCCCAAGGCCCGGGGAATGCACGTCGCAAAGGTGGTCTTGCCGAGTCCCGGCGGACCATCCAACAGGATATGCCCCAAGGCTTCGCCGCGAATCAGGGCCGCATCCACCGCTATTTTGAGCCGCTCGTAGACCTCCCGCTGGCCCACCATGTCTTCCATCCGTTTAGGACGCAACGCCACATCCTCTTCGCGTTGTGGCTCTTCGCGTTGTGGTCGGTCGGGAGCAAAGACCTCGGACGCGGGAGAAGCATCTGCTGCGGAGAGAAGCGGTTCTCGTGCCATGGAATTTTTCGGGTTATCCCGGTGAGGAATCTGAACACATGTACGCTAAGTGTCGACAATATATCACATCGGCACGAAACCAGGAAACCGTGAATCTCTCCCCAGTGAGCCGGGGCGAGGGCACCGACGCCAAATCGTTGGTCTGACCCCGGAATCTCACGGTAAGTCACTTCCCCGTGCTCCCAAGCGAATCGAGAAATTCGATCAACGCATCGTAGCAATAATCTGGCAAAGGGCTGCTGTGGTCTCCTTCAGCCACCTCAATAAACCGCTTGTTCTTGCCCGGAGCGGCCTCGAAGAGCATTCGGCCCATCTCAAAGGGGACAATCTGATCAGCGGTGCCGTGCGACTGAAGCAGAGGGCCTTTGTAATGCCGGATGCGTTCGAGCGACGAAAACCGGTTCTTCATGAACAGCCGCACGGGGACCCACGGAAAGTGGTAGGCCGCTGCGTCGACCAAGGTCGCAAACGTGCGGTCCAGTACCAACCCGCGAACAAAGTATTCGGCAGCCAATGCCACAGCCACGGCACCTCCCAAAGAACGCCCCATCAGGACGATGTCGGCTGGGCTCACGCCAGTTCGCTCGGCCAGCCACAAGTGTGCCGCTCGGCCATCGGCGATCAAGTTTTTTTCCTGGGGAGTCCCTTCACTGCGACCGTATCCGCGATAGTCCCAAGCGAAAACGGTAACTCCTATCCGGCGATGGAGCGCCAACAGGCGATTGGCCAGTCGGGCCACATACTCGCCATTGCCGTGGCAGTACAGCACAATGGCCCGGGGCGCAGGATGAGGAACGAACCACCCATGCAGTTTTGTCCCATCCTGCGACGCAAAGGTCACATCTTCATAGGGCAAATCGGGAACATCCCAGTCCGCGTCGTTCACGCGCGGGGCAGGAAATACTAGCCAACGTTCGAAGATACTGAGCATGGTTCAATAAGTTACTGGCGGTTGGGGCCGAGGAGTGATCGACCGTTCCATTGTAGCCAGACAGGCTAAATAGCGTCGACACGGTGAAACTTTGAAGTTGAACCCAGGAAATCCCCACGAATCGCCAGCAAAGGGATTGTTTTTGCCCGTGGTTGCAAATTAGAATATCCTGAACGTAAAGCGGCTAGCGCTCTGCGGCCAGATAGACTTGTCTTTCGGAGGTGTGCCATGCGAGTTTTGCTCAGCGGTTTGGTTGGTGCTGCCGTGAGCGCAGCGGCTTGGTTCGCGATCGAGTATTCCACCCACCATGAATTTGGCTGGCTAGCCATTGCCGTGGGGTTGGCCACGGGACTCTGCGTCAATGCCGCCGCGGGAGCTGCCGCACCTCAAAGCATCGGTCGCGCGGTCTTGGCTGTCGTGTTGACCTTAGCTGCCGTCGTCGGGGGACGCATGGTCTATGCCTCGGTGATGCAAACGCTGAATCGCGCGTCGACGATTGCCGCTACTCAACTTAAACCCAACGCAGAGGTGAGTGACGACGAAGAAGACGCGAAAGTAGTCGCCGGGGACAACGAGGTGGCCTCCGTAAGAGAACCTCTCGAAGAAAGGGGAGGATCATCCAAATCTACTAAGAGGCTTCCTTTGAATCGCCCTGGTGTAAATACCGGTTCCGCGTTTGATTTGGTCTGGATGGGTGTGGCTGCCTTGGTGGCCTATCTCACGGGCAAGGGAAGTGGTCCCGCCCTGGTGCAAGTCGTTGACCCCGACGCACCGACACAGAATTCCTCGTCCGCGGCAACCAGCGTTTAGCTCCGCTCGGTTTATCCTTGCCGGTGTTCATACACTGCGTGCAATAATTCTTCGACATCCTTAAACTTTTTCTTGCGCGACAACGTCGAGTCCACCAATCTCCGCGCTTCGGCTTCGCTGTGGCCCAGTGCGCGTAACACATCGAAGGCTTCGCTCACGACATCTCGTTCCGCGTCCGCCAAGGCCGGTAGGCCTCGACCCACCAAGAGCGCGAATTTCGGAACCTTCCGACGCAGTTTGGCGATGATTCGCTCGGCAGTTGCCGGACCCACGCCGGGCAAAGTGCTCAGGCCTTTTGAATCTTGATTCTCGATCATTTGGGCCACTTCTTCCACAGGCTTGACCATCGCCCGGAGCGCCTTGCGAACTCCGACTCCATCGACCTGACAGATGAGTTCAAAAAACTCGCGCTCGATGCCGCTCACAAATCCGATCAGTCGCGGTGTCATGCGGCCTTGCATCGGATTCCCTTCCAAGTATTCAATCGTGTGCAGGCTGATTTCTTGCCCGATTTTGTCTTGCAGATACCGCCGCGCGAATTCAGGAATCAAGACTTCATACTCAACGGCCCCCACGGCCAGGGTGAGGTTTTCGTTCGCTAAAGCCTGCAACTTGCCAGATATTTTAGTAATCATAAGTGAGCGTATCGTACTAAGTTCGCATTAAAGATTAGCCGCGATCCGACGGATCGCCGGATAATTTAACAGTTCAATTTCCCCGCCGTGCAGAAATGACAGAACGCAATCGCCAACGCGTCGGCCACGTCGGCGGGCTCGGGAAGCGTTGCCAGTTGCAGTTCCCGTTGGATCGCCTGCTGTATCTGCGACTTCGGCGCTCGGCCATTGCCGGTGAGTGTTTTTTTTACTTGCGTGGCGGCGTAGTCGCTCACAGGGATTCCAGCCACGGCGGCAGCTAGGCAGATTACCCCCCGGGCGTGCCCCATGAGGATTGCAGTTGTGGGGCGATCATAATGGGCATAGAGTTTTTCCAAGGCCAAGGCATCCGGCTGCAGCGACTCGATCACTTCGTTCACGCCGTCGTAGATTTCGCGGATCCGCAGCGCCAAGCCTGCCCCACGATGGCTCCGCACGATCCCCGCTTCCACCAATTTAGGACGCCCAGCAGTGATCTCCAACACCCCGTAACCGGTAGTATTCAGCCCAGGATCAATGCCGAGTATTCGCATCCGTTCGTGCTTCTGCAAAGGGATCAGAGACGCTCATGATTGCTCGAAATCCAGAGGAAGGGTGCTTCCTTCTCGGAATTCTTCGAGTGCTTCTCGGGCCAGCGATTCCAGCTCCTCTCCCGACCGTGAGAACAATTCTTCCCAGCGCCTCTCGGATTGAATCTCCTCGATCAGCCATGTCGCCAACGCGTTTTGTTCAGCCGTTGAGAGGGCCGCTGCCTTGCTAAAAGCATCTTGGAGTAGTTCGGTCATGTTCGTTCACTCAATAATCACGACGAAAATCAATCCGCTCCACTCGGGCGGACCTAGTTCCATTATACAACGAGTGCTTCGTATTGCGTCAAATTGCCTACGACTTGCTCCACTCAGTGCCACCGGCGCGGTCTTCGAGAGTGACTCCCAGGGCCGCGAGGCGGTCGCGGATCGCATCGGAAGTGACGAAGTCTTTGCCCACTCGCGCGGCTTGACGCAACTTGATTAAGAGCTGCATCACGCCGTCGAGCGTGTCGGCGGAACCCCCCGACCACTCGGTTCCCCCTGCACGATCTTCGAGCACTATCCCCAAGGGGCCGAAGCAATCGCGGATGGTGTCCGCCGTGGCAAAGTTTTTCTTGGCCCGGGACTCGCTCCGCAAGTCGATCACCAGTTGCATGACTTGACCCAAGAGTGCATCCGATGAGCCGCCGGATTGAACGGGTGCAACCAGAAAAAATCCCAAGAGATTCGCCATTTCTTTCAGTGTGCTCAGAGACTTTTCCAGTGTCGCCACAGCAGTTGCGGCAGGAGTGCCTGTCTCTTCGAGCTTCTGCTCATCGCAATGTTTGTTGATAATCTTGGCGAGTTCAAACAATTCGCCCGTGGCCCCGCCCGTGTTGAAATCATCGTCCATGGCTGTGATAAACTTCTTGCGGCAGGTAGCCACGGCAGTCAACACGGCATCGCCCGCGGGAGCGAATTCACCGGCGGCACGCTTATCAGCGGCTGTCAAATCATAAAAACTCTTGCCGGTGATGCGGGTGTAGCGCTTGAAGAGTCGGTAAAAACCCTCGAGTCCGACGCCGGCTTCTTCGATCGCGGGCTCGTTGAAAAGCACTGTGCTGCGATAGTGGGTGCGGAGCAGGAAGAAGCGGATGCGTTCGCCACCCTGGCGGGCGATGAGTTGAGCCAGGCCTCCGGCACCCTTCGAGCGGCTCATTTTGCCGGAGGCGGCTTCTTCCGCGGTCGCTGATGTGGGTGCTTCCCCGGTCACTGAAGCAACCTCGCCTGGGGCGGGCTCGGTGGAGTCGCGCTCGGCGCGGCCTCCGACTTTGCCGGCGGCGCTCGAAGCTCGGAGTAAGCCATTGTGGGTCCAATAGGTGACCATCGGCTTGCCGTGGCAACATTCGCTCTGGGCGATTTCGTTCTCATGGTGTGGAAACACCAGGTCCAATCCGCCGCCGTGAATGTCGAAAGTTTCGCCAAGCAGTTTGCGACTCATGGCCGAGCACTCGATATGCCAGCCAGGTCGCCCCTGGCCCCAAGGGCTATCCCAGGCAGGTTCTCCCGGCTTGGCGGATTTCCAGAGGGCGAAATCGGCGAGGCCCCGCTTGCGGTCGGCAGTGCCGCCCCCTTCGCCTTGCATTTCGGTGACGCTCCGATTGCTCAGCTTGCCGTACTGCGCATCTTTCGAGACTTCAAAATACACGTCCCCCGCCGAGGCGTAAGCGAAGCCTTGTTCGATGAGCGTCTCGACAATCGCGATGATCTCATCCATGCATTCCGTCGCCCGTGGAAAGTGATCCACCGAATCGACTCCCAACGCATCGAGATTGAAATGGTAATCGGCAATGTTTTCTTCGGCCACGTCGAGCATCGAAATGCCCCGCTCGTTAGCCTTGTGAATTAGTTTGTCGTCGACATCGGTGATGTTGACCACCCAGGTCACGTCGTAGCCGCAGTACTTCAGGTAGCGCTTGATGCAATCGAAAATCACCGGGCCCACCATGTGTCCGATATGGGCCTTGTCGTACACCGTGGGACCACAGAGGTAGATGCCGACCTTGCCGGGGCGGACGGTCCGAAACGGTTCTTTCTTTTTCGACAACGTGCTGTACACATGCAGTGTCGGGTGCGGCTCGGAAAGGGCGGGGCTTGTTGTTTTAGATTGGATCGTGGTGCTCATAGTTCCGTGAGTTCCAGCAGCGCTACGCAGTGGGCTTGGAGGATAATCTGTTCGCCGACGGGGCCAACCCCTTCGCCGGTCTTTGCTTTCACATTCACTTGTGTTTCTGCCACCGACAAAATCTCCGCGAGTCGCCGTCGAATCGCTGGCTTGTAGGGAGACAGTTTCGGTTCCTGAGCCGAGATCACGCAATCGAGATTCATTACTCGGTAGCCCGCCTTGCGGACTTGTTCGTGGGCCAGTCGCAACATCTCGGCTGAGTCGCGCCCACGATTTTCTTCGGATGTGTTGGGAAACATCTCGCCGATGTCGGGCAACCCCGCAGCACCGAGCAAGGCATCTGTCACGGCGTGGAGCAGCACGTCGGCATCGCTGTGTCCCACCGCGTGTCGGTCATGGGGAATATCAATTCCCCCCAGCCGCAAGGGCCCACCCTCGGCAAGCCGATGGGTGTCTTCGCCTAAACCGATTCTCAGGGGACTCGTGGTAATTCTCCTAAAGGCGGTGAAAGGTTAGCGCGAGGATTATACTGCGAACCCCCAGGCGGAACAACGTCGCTTGCCAGCTACGCCGCTGGGGGGTGGGGAGCGAGAGCCGTGAGGGCTAGGGTCAAACTCGATCTTTCCAGGGCGGCAGTTGCCAGCTTGATTTCGATTCGAGCGCCATGGGCGAAGGATTGTGTGACCTTGAGCTCCGCAGGGGGACCAGCCCCGGATTCCACCGCAATCGCGGGAAGAAAATCGAGCGGCGGGCAAAACCCCACATGCACGACCGCATACCGCTGCCCGGCTTGAAACTCCGCCTTGAGTGTGGCGTGGATCGTTTCGATGCCCTGCGCATCGCGGACGCGAAAAGTTTCCTGAATCAGCTCCCCGGGAGGGGCAGCGGCGCGCGGTGCAATGGCAGGAGTCTCGACTTGCCGGAGAGTTTGCGAAATCTCGCCAACGCTTTCGTCAAATCGCTGCCGCAAGAATTGATCGAACACCATCAACGGCAGCCACACGAGGCAATCGCTCGGCCTCGTAAAGGGAAACGAGCAACCAACGGCCATGAGTAGCAAGGCTGCGGAGCTTCCCCAACTCATTAAGCGATTGGTCGAAGTGCGCGACAATCCAAGCAACTGTGAGTCGCGCGGAACCCAGAATCTCCACGCGAATCGAGAAGCAACTATCACAACCGCGGTGACTATTGCCGTAACTGCCAAGGAACCCGTGGGCAACTCTGCTGTGAACGCACCGGCTATACGACGCCCGACGAACAGCAATCCCACCGCACCCAGCATGAGCAAGATTGCAAAGAGGGTCGTGGCCATCTCGTGCTGAGCACGACGGCACGACGAATCCTCGTGGTCTGCCAATTGCCAAGATTGCAGCGAGGATCGCGACATATTCCCCTTCCCTGTCACGCCCCGCGCGTGTTCACAAACCGACGCCAGCGACTCTCATCCCTCAGCCGGACTGCCATGCAGTCCGGGAGTCCCAGAGGCAAGTGTGCCTCCGGCTAGGTGTCGACGGGCTGATTTGCTATTTCGCTGCGACCGCGGATTGTTTCGCGGCAGCGGCTAGCTTGGAAGCCAAGTCGGTTCTTTCCCAAGTAAATTCCGGTTCGCTGCGACCGAAGTGACCTCCCGCGGCTGTCTTGCGGAAGATCGGGCGACGGAGATCGAGATGCTTGATGATCCCGGAAGGATTCAGTGGGAACAACTCTTGGACTAACTCACAAATTCGCGCGTCGTCGATCGTGCCGGTCCCTTCGGTATCGACATGCACACTCACCGGCTCGGAAACACCGATGGCATAGGCGAGTTGCACTTCGCAGCGGTCGGCGAGTCCAGAGGCAACGATATTCTTGGCAACGTAGCGGGCCATGTAGGCAGCACTGCGGTCCACCTTGGTGGGATCCTTGCCGCTGAAGGCCCCGCCGCCGTGGCGACCCCAACCGCCGTAGGTATCGACGATAATTTTTCGACCCGTGAGTCCGCAATCTCCATGGGGCCCACCGACAACAAAGCGCCCCGTCGGGTTGATGTGGTAGGTGATGTCCTCGTCGACCAAATCCTGGGGCAACTCGGGCTTGATTATCTTGTTGATAATGAAGGAGCGAATTTCTTCGTTCTTCACGTCGGCACTATGTTGCGTGGAGACGACCACCGTGTCGATTCGCACGGGGGTGTTGCCGTCGAATTCCACGGTGACTTGACTCTTGCTGTCGGGGCGAAGCCAATTGACTTCTCCCTTTTGGCGGGCCGCAGTCAGGCGGTTCAGAATGCGATGCGACAAGGCAATCGGCAACGGCATCAACTCGGGAGTATCGTTGCAGGCATAGCCAAACATGAGACCTTGATCGCCAGCACCGACGTCTTTGCCCTTAGCGGCGTCGTCGTTGACACCCATGGCAATGTCGGGCGATTGTTCGTGAAGCGCCACCAGCACCGAACAATGGTCGGCACTGATTCCCATGTCGGCTTCGGTGTAGCCGACTTCTCGCACCACATGCCGCACGATCTCTTGCATGTCGACGGTGGCCTTGGTCGTCACTTCACCAGCGATGACGCACAGACCAGTCGTAACCATTGTCTCGCAGGCCACACGGCTGTATGGGTCTTGAGCCAAGAGGGCGTCCAGCACGCCGTCGGAAATTTGATCGGCCAACTTGTCAGGATGCCCCATGCTGACGGCTTCGCTGGTGAACAGAAACTTGCCTGATGCCACGAGTGGTACTCCTCAAAGAATGGATAGTCACATACGATCACACCTGCCCGATCTGGGCAGAAATCTCAGAAGGGACTTCCAATTCGCTTGCCCAGGGGAAGATGTTTTATCGAGCTAAAGGTCGAAACCCTCAGTATATTCATCATCCGTGCCACGGGGCAACTACTCCGTTTTCGGATTTTTTGTGAGAACTGGACTCACCCAGCGGGGAAAATCTCGCAGATTCTTGAAAACTAGGCCCCGCGAAGTCCCCCCTCTGGCCCTATTGTAGTAGGCACACTCCGTGTGCCGTTACGGTCCTGCCAAAACGCCGTGGTTTTCACAAATGCTGCTACGGCACACGGAGTGTGCCTGCTACCTGCAGTCCTCCTGTCTCCTCTGGCCGATGCCCTAGTGCTTTGTCAAACCGAAAAATGAGGGTGCCATGGCCACGGCGGTACTCC
>CALMBE010000216.1 GCA_937860165.1 uncultured Planctomycetaceae bacterium | reverse complement strand
GAGGAGGACTTGTCGGGCCTTGCGGCATTGCCGCTTTTCCTGGCAACTAGGGCAGGGGTGCGGGCCCTTGTGACCGCCGATCTCGCCCATGAGCTGGAGGCGGACGCGTCCGTGAAACAGCGAAAGGATGCGCTTGAATATTTCCGTGCGGGCATGGAGTGGTTGAAACCGCTTCAGCCCAGGCTTATCTGCGTCGGCGGGCTGTCGGGAAGCGGCAAATCCACCCTTGCCGCACGGCTGGCGCATGACATCGGCTTGGCACCAGGCGCACTTCATGTTCGTAGCGATGTCGAACGCAAAGTCCTCGCAGGGGTGGACGAAACCGTGCATTTGCCGCCTGAGTCCTATTCAGCCGCGGTTTCCGGGGCAACCTATCGGGCAATATTCCAGCGTGCCAAGTCAGCTCTCAAGGCGGGCCATTCCGTAATTCTCGACGCGGTATTTGCCCGCGAAGATGAACGCAGGGCAGCGGAGGAGATGGCTGAAAGTGTCAATGCACGCTTTACCGGCCTCTGGCTTGCGGCGGCGCCTGCCATTCTCAAGTCGCGTGTTACCGGGCGCCGGGACGATGCCTCGGATGCCGATGCTGCCGTTGTCGAAAAACAGCTCGGCTATGAGCCAGGTGAAATCCGCTGGGAGAGGGTGGACACCTCGGGAAGTCTCGACGCATCCGAATCCCTCGTCAGGAAAATTCTGCGGTTGTGACGGGCCGGCCCAGCATGAAGCAGTCGCAGACAAGCTGCAGCGGCGTCACATCCGTGTCTGACTTTCCGCTGCGCAGGAGTTCGGCAAAGCGCGCGTAGATCACTTCATATTCTTCCAGCGGCGCTTCCATGATCAGCTTACCGTTGATCTCCAGCACGCTTCCACCCTTCCTGAGCGTGAGCCCCATGCCGTCGGCAGTCATGATCTCGATGTCCCAGGTCTGCTCGCCTTTCTGCCGCCAGTCGAAATCGGCCGAGAGATCGGCTTTCGCGTCGTCGCCGCGCTTGAAGCGGATTTGCGCCGCAATGGGCGTAGCCTTGTTGACCGGCACTTCAATCGTGGCGCTTTCCACAAAGATCGGCTCAGGCAGGATTTTTGTGACAATGGACAGCGCGTTGATGCCGGGATCAAAGACGCCAAAGCCGCCGGGCTCCCAGATCCATTCCTGCCCCGGGTGCCAGTGCTTCACATCCTCGCGCCACGTCACCTTCAGCTTTGAAACCTGTTTTCCGGCAAGTCGCCGTTTGGCCTCATCGATCGCCTGGTTGTAGCGCGAATGCCAGGCGGCATAGAGCACGCGGCCCTTGGCCTTGGCATAATTGATCATGGCGAACATTTCACCAAGCGTGGGGGTCGGCGGCTTTTCGATCAGCACGTGATAACCGGCATCAAGCGCCTGCCGGGCCATCGCAAGGCGCACTGACGGCGGCGTGCACAGCGCCACCGCATCAATGGATGTGCCGCTTGAAATGAGGTCGCCAAGTGACTCAAAACACGGGACATTGTCCAGCTTGGCGTTGCGGCTGACGCCCGCAGCCAGTTTGGAGGGGTCGATCTCGCCGATGATATCGGCAAACTTGGTTCCAGGAGAAAGCCGCTCGGCATAACGATCTTCTCGATGCCACCAAGCAATCGGCACCTCGTCCGCCGGACGCTGGGCAACCAAGGCACGACCTCGGCGAGTGATTGGTCGATAGGGATCGTCGTGCAGCGGAATTGTGGGGTCGGCGAGGTACGGGATCGCATCGTCGAGGAAGCTACTTACCAATCGCATGAGTCGGCTCTTTGCTTGCCCCTTTTCGCCCAGAAATAAAATATCGTGCTGGGCTAGGATGCCGATGTTGAGTTCGGGTAGCACCGTGTGATCGTAACCGATGATGCCTGGATAGAGGTTTTCACCCGACTGCAGACGCTCGAGGAAGTTGTCGTGGATTTCCTGCTTGACGGTTCTCGATTGCCAACCGCTCTCACGGAGTTCGGCAAGAGTCGCAGGACGTTCAACAAGCGTGGCAGTCATGGCAAGCCCCAGGGATTCAAAAACTTTTGACTGAGTTCGAGTTCGATTATAGCCAGTTCGGTAGAAAAACCAATCGACGGGAGATTACGACCAGGGCCGATCAGTTTTTCAAGATGAGGGTGCCATGGCCACAGCGGTACTCCGCTGTGGCCATGTTTTCTCGACTATTCCCATGCCCACGCCGGAGTACCAGCGTGGGCATGGCACCCCAAAATGAATAATTGTTCGGCCCTGTGCCGGGAATCGATCTGCTAGCGATTTGGTCGGAAGGTTGCTTATAATACTTCCTCGTATTTTGTGAGTTGGTCGTCTAGCTGGAGAAACATCATGTGCCGTCGCGTCGTTATCACTGGGATCGGTTGTGTCACCCCGCTGGGGACCACCGTGCCGGAGCTGTGGAAAAATCTGGTCGCGGGTAAGAGTGGCGTGGGACGCACGACGATTTTCGATGCCAGCAATTTTCCCACGAAGATATCTGCCGAGGTCCGCAACTGGTCGGTTGCGGATGCGGGTCTGGAAGCGGCTGAGTGGGCCGACCGGAGCCGCCACACTTGTTTTTCTGCCGGGGCCGCCCAACAGGCGGTTTCGGAATCGGGGGTTGTCGGCACAGTAGACCCCACACGATTCGGCGTGTATTTGGGTGCCGGTGAGGGGGGGCAGGACTTCGACAATTTTTCGCAAATGATGTCGGCTGGAGTCCAGGGGGGCACGCTCGACATGCGGGCCTTTGTGCAGTCGGGGCTCAAACTGCTCGACCCCAAGGCTGAATTGGAACAAGAACCGAACATGCCCGCGGGTTACTTGGCGGCGATGTTCAATGCCCAAGGTCCGAATGTGAATTGTCTGACGGCGTGCGCTGCCAGTAGTCAGGCGATTGGCGAAGCGACGGAAATCATCCGCCGCGGCGAGGCCGACGTGATGCTCTCGGGTGGGGCGCACAGCATGATTCACCCCTTCGGTGTGACGGGATTCAATTTGCTCACCGCGCTGAGCGAACGCAACGACGAACCCGAGCGTGCCTCGCGTCCCTTTGATAAAGATCGCGATGGTTTTGTGCTGGGTGAAGGGGCCGCGATGTTGGTGCTCGAGGAGTACGAACACGCCCGCCAACGCGGGGCGACGATTCACGGCGAGCTTCTCGGCTACGGCACGACGGCCGATGCGTTTCGGATAACCGATACCCATCCCGAGGGTCGCGGAGGGATAAGCTGTTTGAAAATGGCCTTGGCCGACGCGGGCAAGGACGTGAGCGAAGTGGATTACATCAATGCCCACGGCACGAGCACCGCCGTAAACGACCGAGTCGAATCGCTGGCCATTCGGCAAGTGTTTGGCACGTACGCCGACAAGCTGCCCGTCTCGAGCACCAAAAGCATGACTGGGCACCTGATCGCCGCCGCCGGGGCGACGGAGTTGATCATTTCGCTGATGGCCATTCGTCATTCCATTCTCCCTCCGACGATCAATTACGAAACGCCCGACCCCGAGTGCGATCTGGATTACGTCCCCAACGTGGCCCGCGAGGCGAAATGCCGCGTGGCGATCTCGAATAGTTTTGGTTTTGGCGGCCAGAACATTTCGCTCGTCGTCGGAGCGATTTGAGTGGTGGTGGTTA
>CALMBE010000215.1 GCA_937860165.1 uncultured Planctomycetaceae bacterium | reverse complement strand
TCGAGGCGCATTTCTGAAAACAGCCGCACGACGGTTACGACGAAATAGATGGCCAAGACCAGGATAAACAAACCGATCTCGCCCGAAGATCGTACAAACCATTGCACATAGGTTTGCGATTGATGGGGCAAAGGTTCGGCGGGCCCGGCCGCGCTGGTCGCCTGCGATTCTTGGGCTGCGGCGGGAGACGTGAGAACGATTCCGGCTCCCAGGAGCCACAGGGCCAATCCTAGGCACAGTATCACTGATTTCATGGTGATTCCCTTGTGTTATTTCGTAGACCTCGCCAATCGGGAGGCTATTTCCAAAGACTCGCGGCCGCCTGTTCGCCGACGTGCATGCGGAGTTCCGGCCTGTTGCGCACCGGCTGATCGTCCTTGAGCTCGTCATCGATCATACTCATCAATTGCTGAACAACTTCTCCCTCGTTTTCTTGCTTCGCTTGTTGCCTCGCCAAATGGTTGGCAACTTGTTGTAAGGCTTGCTGCAAAGGCTTCCAACCAGCAAGGTCCGCTCCACCGCCTGAGGGGAAAATAACATTCGACGACTGTTGCTGGAGGGCGTTTGCCATCGCCCGAGAAACGAGAGTTTCCATTTTGTGCTCGTCGATTTCCGCAGAATTTTGCGAACCCGGGCTGGCTTGTGGTGCCATTCTCCCTGGCGGCGCGCCTTGGTGCTGCGTCAGCTTCTCGGTCGCCTGGACGACACTGTTGGTCAGCATCCGCAACTGTTCGATTTGAACCGTCGACGAATCCACCGACTCGTCCAGTCGCGTTTTCATTGCGTCGTTGACCCGTTTGTCGACTGCCGACAGCAATCGCGATTCACTCTGCTGGTTAACAAACTTGAACAGCATCAACAGGATGGACAACCCGAGTGCCAGGGCAAAAGTATCAAAGGCCTTGGCGAGCCCCCCCGTGACTCCCGCGATTAATTCAGCGGAGTTCGTGGCGGTTAATTGCGAAATTGCCGCGGCGATACCCAGAATCGTGGCCAGACTGCCGACCGCCGGCAAGGCCCACGTCAAGAACCGCGTCAGTTCATATTTCCGTTCCATCTGAGTTCGGTCGGCTTCCGCCAAATCACTTAAATAGTCGACCAGTGCTTTGGGGGCGACATTGCGCGTGGCAAATTGTAGAGCATTTTGCAGGCGGAGATGATAGTAACTGGTGTCAGTCGCTCGAGGCTTTGCGAGCTGTTTTTGCTCTGCATCCGGTGATTGAATCGATTTAGAACCCTCGCCCCCGTACTCGGGGGAGAGGGCAGGGTGAGGAGGTCCCAGGTTTGTGGATAGGCTCTTATCACTCTTGATTGGTTTGTCACCAACCGGGCGCACGAGGCTCCATGACTGGTGGACAATATCGAGCGCACGGATGCTTAATGAAGCCACACCGATGAAAAACAGCGACATGCACAAATAGGCTTCCCAGCGACCGGTCAAGCAACGCACCAACCAGGGGTCGACCCATTGATCGCTCACGTCCAGCAAGAGATAGAACGCCACCGATAACAATCCACCCCACAGGAGCGGTGTTTGGAAAAATCTCTGAGTCCAGCGGTCGAACAAGGTCATGACAGAACCTCCAATAAGGTGCGGCGATTCAGAGGCTTCCAGGAACGTAGCCATCTAAGAAATCTTGGCATCATGCGGATTTACTTTTCTGGGGTCGAAGTTCTGAGGGAATTGGTTTCTTGGGCAACACGATGCTGGTCTTTGTTTCTGTTCGTTCCAGTAGCAGGTCGAAGCTCTAACGATTCTTGATCTGGCTCGACAGCTTTCGCAGCGGTTTTCGCTGTCGGCTCTACAGGTAAACGAAAGGTGGCCTCGGTCGCCTTGGCGATTTCACTGGCACTCGCCGGAGCGACGGCAAGTTCCAGCCGCACCACTGGGACTTCTTCCACGACCCGCTGGGCGACCGGTGCGTCGTGTTTGACCGTTTGCAGTGAACCGGTGTCCCAGGAGTGAAACAACGCAATCACGGCCACAATGTGCAACAACGCGCTCCCCACGAAGAGCATTCCCAGACGTGGCAAGCCGGGTTTGCGCGCGGCATCCCTGGAGTGGATGGCCGCCGCCACCAACTGCTTTGCTTTCTGTTCTAGGGTGAGTGAGCTCAATTTCGCTCCATCGGATTTGCCATCTCAACCCGACCGGCACTAAGCGGCCCGGGCCGAATACTTTTGGGGTGTTTCAACCGGCAGCGGCGACGCTGCCACAAGCTGTGACATCAGGAATTCGCTGATGAATTCGCTCTGATTTACCGTTTTTCGCACTTGCGTGGATATCAAAGCAGCCACGAAAAGTGCTGGTGTTGCCGTAAGTAGCCCGGCTGCCAGCGAGGCGAGCACGGAAATTCCTTGATAGCGAAAAGTGATTTTCGCCGCTGTCGGTATCCCTGTCGAGTTTAAGTAGCCCCACAGATCAAACACCGTGCCCAGCAGTCCAACCAGCAGCGCTGCCAGCCCCAAGGCGCGGAGCAAACCCAGATGTGTTTCCAGTCGCATCCGCTCGCGTGCCAATGCCGACCGCATGACCGCCTGTGCCGCGCTAGGTCCACGATCGACCTGCGACAAGCCGGCGATCACAATGGACGAGGGACTCGTCGGCGATTGCTCCGCCACCGCGCGGGCTGCCTTCCAATCTTGTGCGCGTAAATGTGGCAAAAGTCGCAGGGCAAAGGCCTCGATATCCAGTCGGCGTCGTGCGAAAAACCAGACGCGATCACAGATAATCGCCACGCTGACAATGCTCATGAGAAAGAGCGCCTCGAGTGCGCACTGGCCACCGATCCGAGCGAATCGTCCTATCAGATCGTACAACATGGAGTGCCACTACCCTTCCACAGGTCCACCAAGGTTCCGCAGCTATCGAGGTCGCTGCCCGAATCCGATCTGCTCGAAAATCGTTGGCCACCTGCTCGCGGAGGGTGGAACGGTAGAAACTCTCGAATATCTCGTCAAGAGTGGGGCACTTCGAGCCAGGGCCGGCTCAGCGTGTCACTTTGGGGTGCCATGCTCACGCTGGTACTCCGGCGTGGGCATGTGAATAGTCGAGAAAACATGGCCATGGCGGAATACCGCCGTGGCCAGGGCACCCCTTTCCTCGAAAACTGATCAGCCCTGCATTTTTCACCAAGAAAACCGCTAAGAATCAATTTGATTTGGTGTGAAATCAAAATGAGCACATCTCGTTTACGCCTGATTTACAGGCTTAACCAAATATCGGCAAAATCTGCCGATATTTTCGAGTTTGCTGGCACTGGCACACCCTTTGCAATTATCACCCTTCAAGACCACGGGTAAGTGGTCAGCAAAACATTAAAAGGGGATGAAAATGAGGTACTTTGGATTGTTGGTTGCGGCAGTGGTTCTCACCTGGGCTTTCGTAGGTGAAGCAAACATGGCAAAAGCCCAAGGGATTCACTTTGGAGTGGGTCGGCTGCACGTCGACGTTGGCAACCCGCACTCCAGTGGCTGGCAGCAGGGAAGCTATCAGGGACTCTACGGAAACTACGGCAGTTACCACACCGGGTACAATCATGGTTACAGCCGTGGGTATGGTCACTCTTGGCACGACACGAGCCACTACGACTACCACCCCGGCGGTCACCAGAGACATTACGATCACTATGACTATGTCCCCGGCCACTACGATTACCACCAAGAAGGTCACTGGGATCACTAAGTGAACCTGATGGCTCCAAGATCTGAACTACCCTACGGTGGCGCTGCACAGGCAGCGCCACCGTAATTTTTTTGGGGGAAATCCGATTTTTGAGCCGCAGGACGTAAGTCCGCGGAGTGCGGAGGAGAAGAGAAAGGCGCTAAGCCGCAAGCGGCTGGGATTCCACAGGACTAGGTTCCCGTCTCCACGGGAATGACAGACAGATTTCTTACTCACAACTCGCAACTCGCGCCTCGTAACTCGCAACTTCCCCCCAATTGAGCAAACCTCGGGAAAAGCTATAATCGGCACTTGGAATTTCCCGTGCTAGCCGCTCCCCTTCGAGGCCAATATGCTGCAGGTCCCCACTCGCTACCTTCATGGCCCCGGGCCATCTCCGGTTCCTCCCAGTGTGTTGAACGCGCTCAGCCAGCCCTGCATCGGGCACATGGACCCCGTCTTCATGCAGATCATGAACGAAGTCCGGCAGATGATGCAGAAGGTCTTTCAAACTGAAAACGAAATGACCCTGGCCTGCTCGGGGACCGGATCAGCGGGGGCTGAAATGCTGGTCGACAATTTGGTCGAACCTGGCGACGTGTGCCTGGTGGGAATCAATGGTGTCTTCGGCGGACGCCTGACCGACAAAGCCAAACGTGCCGGGGGCACCGTCCACAACATGAACGCCGACTGGGGGCAAGTCTTTTCCCAGGATGCCATTATCGCCGAAGTCGAACGCCTGCGACCGAAGATCGTCATCTTTGTCCATGCCGAGACTTCGACCGGCGTCTGCCAGCCCTTCGATCGACTGGCCGAAGCAGTTCACGCCCACGATGGCTTGCTGGTCATGGACTGTGTCACGAGTTTCGCCGGGCTACCCGTGAAGATCGACCCGTGGGGCATCGACGCCGCTTATTCGGGAACTCAGAAGTGTCTCTCCTGCCCACCGGGGTTATCGCCGGTAACCCTTTCCGAGCGGGCCATGCACAAAGTCCGCAATCGCAAGTCGACCGTCAATTCCTGGTATCTCGACCTCAATCTGGTCGGAAACTATTGGACCGGCAATCGAGCCTATCACCACACGGCTCCGATCAACATGAACTACGCCTTGCACGAGGCCCTGCGACTGGTGCTCGAAGAAGGGCTCGAACCACGCTTTGTGCGCCATCGCCGGGTACATGAAATGCTCAAGGCCGAACTAGAAAAACGCGGGTTCAGTTACGCCTCGGATCCTCAGAATTCCCTGCCGATGCTCAATTTGGTCAACATCCCAGCGGGTGTTGAAAATGAAGCAGGAATTCGCAAACGATTACTCGACGAATTCAATCTAGAAATCGGCGGCGGCCTGGGTACCTTGGCCGGCAAGTGCTGGCGGATTGGACTGATGGGACACGGCGCCCGCGAGGAAAACCTGCGGTTGATTCTCGACGCCCTCGATCAAGTCTTGGCCTGATCCGGGATTTCGGCGTTTGCCAAGGTGTCGCGGACTTGCACGAGCTGCGCAGTGATGCTCAGCGCGATCTCCGCCGGGTGATTCGTGCCGATGGGCAATCCCACCGGGCAATGAAAGTCGAGCCGCTCGGCCCCGATGCCGCTCGCGATCAGCTCGCGTCGCAACCGCGCGGCCTTGGCTTGGCTTCCGATCACACCCACATAAGGAAACTTGCGCTCGAGACCGTAAATTGCCCGCAGCACGGGAAGGTCCGAGGCGTGCCCCTGGGTCATGCACAATACAAAAGCATCCCCAGGCAATTCCCCGACCAACGACTGGGGATCGGCCTCGCACCGCCGCGTAATCTCGGGGGGTAGTTGCTCCACCCACTCCGCGCGGGGATCGATGCACGTCACTCGGCAAGGCAAAGTCGTGAGCAACCGTGCGAGCGCCTGCGTCACATGCCCGGCCCCGAAGATCACGATTCGCCAGTCGGCGACATTCACCGCTTCAAAATAGAGTCGCACCCGACCTCCGCATGTCATCCCCACGTCAGTCTGGAGATTCCAATCCACAAACTGGGTGGCCCGCTTGTCGGAGAGCATCTGCTGAGCCAAGGTAATCGCCTGGGCCTCGACCCGGCCCCCTCCCACGGTTCCCTGGTCCAACCCTTGGTCCGTGACGATCATCTTACTGCCCGCATCCTGCGGCGTAGAGCCCACGGCGTCGACTAACGTGACGCTCACGAACTCGCGCCCGGAAGTGGCAAGCTGAGCAAATCGTTCGAAGTAAGTGGACATAAATAGGCGAGCCGTCAGCGTGAGCGCCCGGAGCTTTCAACTCGGCGAGCCGTCAGCAGACCACACAAATAGGTGCGGTGCCCTCGCCCGGAGCTTCAAGGGGTAAACCGCAAGCGGCTCGCAACTCGCGCCTCACAACTCCCTTCCTATTCCTGCTGCATGAATTTCGCGTTGGCGGTGGTGTCTTTCGGGCCGTAGTCGTAGAAACGGTATTGCTTGGTGATCTTCGCCCCTCCTTTTTTGAGTGTTTTATAGGACAGGTCGTTGCTTTCCAAGACCCAGGAAAACTCCGCTTCTTTGATCCCCCATTTGAGCGCGTCAGGGACCAAACGAGCCACCAGGGCAATCCCGATTCCCCAGCTTTGATACTCGGGGAGCACGTTGGTGCTAATCAAGCGAACTCGCGTCAGTTCATGTCGCTTGCGGAGCAGCTTCAAAAAACCAAAGGGAAACAACTTCCCATCGATCGCCTTAATACGGGGATTGTAGTCCAAAAGTCCGAACATGGTACCAACAGGTTTGCCATCGATTTCGGCGATGGTGGTCAACTCCGGGACGATCATCTGCTTCAGTCCCGCCGCCTGCTTTTTGACCTCTCCTTCGGACATGGGAACAAATCCCCAAGTAGACACCAACGACTTATTGTAGATATCGAGAAATGTCGCCACGTCGCGATCGAATTTACGAGTATCCATCCGCCGACATTTGAGCTGAAAACGATCGAGCAGAATGTGGCTGAGCGAATAGAGGCGTCGCGACACTTCTTCGAGCATATCGACATGCCCCCAAAATGCCACCGAATCCTGCGCCTTGCGGAATCCATAGTTCTCGATCAAGCGGCCATAGTACGGCTTGTTGTAAGTCATCATAAACCACGGCCCCTCGTTGAAACCGTCGATCAACAGGCCGCACTCGTAGTTGAGCGAGGGATTCATGGGGCCCCGGATCGCTTCGATCCCGCGCTCGGCAAACCAGCCCCGCGCCGCGTCGAAGAGTCGCCCCGAGACTTCCGCATCGTCAATCGACTCGAAGAAGCCGAAGAAGCCCCGTTTCTCCTTGTACCAATCATTGTGGGCATGATTGACAAAGGCACCCAGCCGGCCACACGGTTTGCCATTCCGGAGTGCGAGAAATGTTTGCATCTCGGCCGTGTCGTAGAACGGGTGATAACGGTAATTTAGCAATTCCTTCTGCACAAGCCGCAGGGGAGGAACCCAGTGGGGATCGCCCCGATACAGGTCCCACGGCACATTGAAGAACAGCTTCCGTTCGTGCCTCGTGGAGACGGGAATCACTTCCAGGTGTGCCATAGCCACGTCTGCCCAGCATTGGAAAAATAGTTGGAATCGTTGATCCATCACGACAATCAAGAACCGCCACTGTAAACGCCCTGCTGGGTCCCGGTCAAGCAATGGTCATCGGGGGTAGTGTCCTAAATCATTGCCTCCTCCGCAGAATCTGTGGGTGAAGTCTGGCTCTGGCAGCCGTCCGAGGTTATGAAACAGGGCCAGTTTTGTGACTTCGGCAGTGCGAAAGCCGTAGGATTTTCTGGTAACCAGTTTCACTTTGTTATTCAAACCCTCGACGGCACCGGCTGAAATCTCGCCCCGGGCATGGAACCAGTTGAGGATCAACTCTCGATGGTTGCGCAAGGTGCGGGCCACCTTCTTCAGCGGCTCGATCTGCGAGCGCATCGTGCGGGTACACCACTGGTCGAGGAACTTCCCCGCCCAGGTGGGACTGACGTACTCCCAGAACCGCTGGAAGTCCTCACGCAGCAGGTAGGCCCGCACGCTCCGCAGGTTGTACTTCAAGAGCTCCGCCAGCTTCACGGTTTGGTTCTCCGTGAGATTCGCCGGTCGCTTTAAGAGACACCAGCGGCTGTGGGTCAGCACCCCCTCGTAGCCGTCGCGTTTTAAGCGCTGGGCTTCCTCGGCCCGAATCTCATCGAGGGCCTGGCCGAACTTCTGCATGATGTGGAACCGGTCCAGCACATGCACGGCACCGGTCAACCGTTCGGCAATCACCGTGAGGTACGGGCGCCACATGTCGCTGCAGACGAACTCGACCGCGGCGCAGAACTCGGTTCCCAAACTCGTCAAGCACTCTCGCAAACTGGCTTCCGTCCGCTCTTCGGCGATCGCCAGCAGCCGTTTCGCGTCGCCGCCAATGTCGTAGACCAGCGTGAGATACTGGTGCCCCTTGTGCCAAGCAATCTCGTCGATTCCCAGGGCCGAAACGCCGCTTAAGTCGCGGTGGGCGAGGCCCCAAGTGACGGCGTGCTCGACCGAGCGGCAGACGCTGTCCCAGGAGGTGTGGAAGATCGAGGCGACTTCGCTCCACGAGAGCCGCTTGGCCCAGGTCGCCAGGAACCAACGGTAACTCGTGGTGAGCTGATGCTTGCCATCGCACCAGGGAACTTGCTCGACCGTGACGCCACACTGCGGGCAATTCACCCGTCGCATCGCGTAGTTGAAGAACACGGCGAACCCCCACAACGGGACGAACTCAAAGCGTCGCGGGGCGAGTCGGTCGTAGCCGGGCCGCTGCTGGCCGCAGCCCGAGCAGACGGCGCGGGTCCCGCGTCGCGGGCGGATCGTGATCTCGAGCGTCGGCGACTGGCCTGGGGACGACCAGGCGACTCGTTCGTACACAAAACCCCGGTGCGGTGCGACACGATTGAGGATAGACTTGAGTTGCATTCGCACGTGGCTCCGGTGGGGAAGGTGAGTTCGTGAGACAAACCCATCTTCCACCAACAGCCGCCCGAATGCACTTCAACGATTCAAACCTACCCTCCCCGCTGGGAACACAGAGAAGAGGGAAGGGGGTGGGGGCCTGGGGCGGGAACTGGGGCCGCTGGTCCCGCCCCCAGAGTCCCGGGAACAAACGTTCATTGACCCACAGATTCTGCGGGGGAACCAGTAAACAAAGTGCAGGCTGCACCCCGGATTTCCGCGTCAGCGCAAGTTTTCCCGCTCCCAGGGCCAATCAGTATTTCAAGTTGTCCTAGGAATCAAGCCGATTCCAGGCACGCCCGTCATCCCCGCTCCGAATTGACCTCCCCGCGGGCTGCTGGCGGGGTAATCGATTCCCAGATGCAAATATGTCCAACTCAAACTTGTTGGTTTTCGCCCGGGCCATTATACTGTTTTGTATGCTTTAGAGGGGTAACGGTTCTTACTCACGGTAGCCGTGCGGTCCGTGGCCTTCGTTGATTCGGCGCTTGGAAGTTTGCAGTGTCAGGACCGATTGTGACGGCAGGGAGCGAGTCAGTTAGCAGCGACGCAGAACATGTGCGACCCAAGGTGTTATACCTTGGTGGTCCGCATGATTCTCAGATCGACTTCCATCGACGTCTTGGAAAAGATGTCGAGATCGTCGAGGTGGACTCCACCGTCGAAGTCGTCTCCCAGTTGGTTGCCGACGACTATGCTGCCGTTTATTGCGATGCCGAGCGATTCTCGCAATCTCTCGAAATCAGCAAAATCTTTTGCGGCGACCAAATTCTCGAAGGCATGCCGGACGGAGTGGTGCTCCTCGATAAGGACTTTCACATTCTCTGGGGCAATGGTCGCCTGCGAGAATGGAGCGGCGCGAAGCAAGTCATCGGCGAGAACTTTTATCAGGTCATGGGGAGTCCCGAATTGTTGGGGCCCGACTATTGTCCCTTGCACAGTGCCCTGGCAACCCGCCGGGTCTGCGCTTCGATTATGCTTTGCAAGGACAACAAGTACTTTAAGCTCCACGCTGCCCCGGTACTCGATCCTGGCAGCGATCGTGCTCCCGAGAACCTCGTCGTCTCGGTACATGACATCAGTCAAGAAGTCGTGCAGCAGAATAAACTTGCCGCGATTCATCAGGCCGGTGTCGAACTGGCCGATCTTTCGACCAGCGATGTGGCCGAAATGCTCGAGGAAGAACGGATCGATCTCCTCAAGTCGAACATCATGCAGTGCATTCAAGAAATCCTGCAATTGGATGTCGTGGAAATTCGCATGCTCGATCAGGACACCCTCGAGCTCATCCCCCTCTTGGAAGTCGGCATGTCTCAGGAGGCCGCGTCGCGCAAGCTTTACGCCCAGACCATGGGCAATGGCGTCACCGGTTTCGTGGCCGCCACGGGTAAGAGCTACATTTGCGAACACACGACCGACGACCCGCTTTACATCGAAGGGGTTGCCGGTGCCCGAAGTTCCCTCACCGTGCCGCTGATTTTCCACGAGCAAGTGATCGGGACTTTGAACGTGGAAAGTCCCGAGGGCAATGCCTTTTCCGAAAGCGATTTGCAATTCCTGGAGATTTTTGCCCGGAGCGTCGGGGCCGCCCTGAATACCTTGGAATTGCTCGCTGCCGAAAAAGCCAGCACCGCCGCCGCCAGTGTCGAGGCGATTCACAGCGCGGTCGCCCTGCCGGTGGATGTGATTTTGAACGACGCGGTCAATATCATGGAGCGGTACATCGGCCACGAACCCGAGGTCGTGGAACGGCTCCACCGCATACTTCGCAATGCGCGCGACATCAAACAAGTCATCCAAAAAGTGGGGCAAAGCATGAGTCCCACTCAGGCCCAACCGGTCGGGGGCTCGCAGGAAATCCGTCCCAAACTCGTGGGAAAACGCATCCTCGTGGCCGATGCGGATGACTCG
>CALMBE010000214.1 GCA_937860165.1 uncultured Planctomycetaceae bacterium | reverse complement strand
AGGTGAATAAGAAACTTAAGGTCACCGAGATTGAGCGACTCAAGGAGTGGATCGCAGCGGGTGCCCCTTGGTCGCCAGCCTGGGCTTATGTGCCACCCAAGTGGAACGAATCGCCCAGAGTGCAAGACTCGTCCTGGTCGCGGAACTGGATCGACCCGTTTGTGCTGGCGCGATTGGAACAAGAACAACTCTCACCTAATCAACCCGCCGATCCAGTCACTTTGCTTCGGAGGGTTTCTTTTGATCTTACGGGTTTGCCTCCCTCGCCAGAGTTGCTTTCGGAATATGTCGCCGACCCCAGCGATGCCAACTACGAACGGGTTGTGGATCAACTCTTGGCGTCGCCCCACTTCGGCGAGCGAATGGCTATGATGTGGCTCGACCTGGTCCGCTTCGCCGACACGGTCGGATACCACGGCGATCAGACGCACAGCATTTGGCCCTTCCGCGATTATGTGATTCAGTCCTTCAACGAGAATCTTCCCTTCGATCAATTCACTCGGGAGCAATTAGCGGGTGATTTGATTCCCCAGCCTGGTGAGGACCAGATCATCGCTGCGAGTTACAACCGGTTGCTGCAAACCTCGCATGAGGGGGGAGTCCAACTCAAAGAGTATCGAGCCATTTATCAAGCGGATCGCATTCGCAACGTCTCCCAGGTGTGGATGGGGGCGACGGTGGGCTGTGCCCAGTGCCACGACCACAAATTCGATCCCTACACCTCAAAAGACTTTTATTCCCTGGGGGCCTTCTTTGCAGACATCGACGACGAGGCTCACTTGCTCAATACCACCTCGGGGGATAACAATGGCTTGCCAACCAGGCGGGTTCCTGAGCAGGAAGTTCTGAGCAGTTTCCAGCGGAGGCAGCTTGCGGAGCTCGATCGAGAGAT
The DNA here is from genome assembly GCA_937860165.1 of uncultured Planctomycetaceae bacterium. GTDB lineage: Bacteria > Planctomycetota > Planctomycetia > Pirellulales > Lacipirellulaceae > Bythopirellula. The sequence goes on along the minus strand of CALMBE010000214.1, from coordinate 9,627 downwards.
CGACGCGCTCAAGTCGCAGGGCAAAAGTGATAACGCGAACGAATTGCTGGCACGGCGAGAAAAACTTGCCGCGGAAAAGTCCTTGATAATGATTTCCCATGCCATCGAGCCCCGGGAGGTGCGGGTCTTGGCCAGAGGAGATTGGCAGGATGAAACTGGTGAAGTGGTCCAACCCGCAGTTCCCAGTTTTTTGGGGACGGCCAAACCCTCGGGCGATCGCGCGACTCGCCTCGACTTGGCCAATTGGCTCACCGATCCAGAACAGGGGACTGGTGGGCTGACCGCCCGGGTCATGGTGAATCGTTATTGGGCACTGATGTTTGGCGAGGGTTTGGCTCGGGTACTGGACGAATTCGGGGGACAAGGAGAAGCTCCTTCGCATCCGGAATTGCTGGATAACCTAGCAGTGGAATTCTCCCGCAGTGGCTGGGATACCAAGCACGTTCTCAAATTAATCGCTCTGAGCAACACCTATCGGCAATCTTCGCAGGTAAGTCCGCAACAGCGGGATCTGGACCCCCTGAATCGGTGGTTGGCACATCAGAATCGTTTTCGGTTACCCGCGGAAATGGTGCGCGACACGACCTTGGCGGTGAGTGGCTTGTTGGATCGCACCGTAGGAGGACGCAGTGTGCGCCCCTATCAGCCAGCACGTTATTACGAACACTTGAATTTTCCCCAACGCGAATACGAACCGGACACCGGCTCAGAGCAGTGGCGACGCGGGGTGTACATGCACTGGCAACGAACTTTCTTGCATCCGATGCTCAAGGCTCTCGATGCCCCGACGCGGGAAGAATGCACCGCCCGTCGCCCACGCTCGAATACGGCACTGGCAGCGCTGGTGTTGCTGAACGACCCCAGCAGCGTGGAAGCTGCCCGGGCATTGGCCTCCCAGATTCTGTTGCAAAAAGTTGGCACGGACGATTCCGCCCGCATCGCCAAGTTTTATGAGCAAACCGTGTCACGACTACCGGACGATCATGAACGGCAAGTTCTGCTGGACCTGCTGGCCGCTAGCCGTGAGCAGTATTCCCGCGATACACAAGCAGCCACCGAACTACTTGCCGTCGGCAATTCGCCCTGCGACAAGTCGCTGCCTCCGGAAGAATTGGCGGCCTGGAGCACTGTGGCGCGGGTGATGCTCAACATGAGCGAAACTACCACCCGCAATTAGTGCAAAGAACCCTTTCCTTGGATCACCCCATGCACCCCGGCCTCTCACAATTTCTCAATCGCCGCACGTTTCTAACCCAGACGGGTTTGGGTTTGGGAGCAGCTGCTCTGGGCTCGCTGTTGGAAACCGATTCGCTCGCCGGTTCGCAGCCCATGGGCTTGGCGAACTTGCCGCACTTCTCGCCCCGAGTGAAACGCGTCATTTTTCTCTACATGGCCGGGGGACCCTCGCACCTCGAAACCTTTGACTACAAGCCCGAGCTAACTCGGCTCGATGGGCAGCCCATGCCAGAGTCGTTTACCAAGGGGCAACCCATCGCTCAACTGCAAGGGCAAGTCCTCAAAGTCCAAGGCCATCTCAGCCGCTTTGGAAAATTTGGAAAAAGTGGCCAGTCGATCAGTGAGTTTCTCCCCTTTCATCGCCAGATCATCGACGATATTTGCGTCATCAAATCGATGGTCACCGAACAGATCAATCACGACCCGGCTCACACTTTCATGAACACGGGAACTGCCCTCAGCGGTCGACCCGCAATGGGTTCCTGGGTCACCTATGGGCTCGGTACCGAAAACCAATCACTCCCCGGCTTCGTGGTGCTCACCAGTGTCGGCGGAAACGACCAGCCGATTGCCTCTCGCCAATGGTCTTCCGGATTTCTGCCGAGCCAGTTTCAAGGAGTTCCCTTTAATTCCTCGGGCGATCCGGTGTACTATGTCAACAATCCCCCAGGAGTGTCTTCCGAGCTGCAACAAAAAGTGGTCGCCAGTGTGGAGGCACTCGATGCCCATCACCAGGAAAAAATTCAAGACCCCGACTTGGCTGCCCGACTTGTGGCGTATGAGACGGCGTTTCGGATGCAGACGGCTGTGCCTGAGCTGGCAGATATGTCCGCCGAACCTCAGCATGTGCTCGACATGTACGGGGCGAAACCAGGCGATGGTTCGTTCGCTTCCAATTGCCTCTTGGCCCGCCGTCTCGCCGAGCGCGGTGTGCGTTTTATCCAGCTTTACCATCGCGATTGGGACCACCACGGCAACCTGGTGCAACGCATGAACAGTTGCTGCGGGTTGACCGATCGGGCAACCGCCGCCTTGGTGATGGACCTCAAGCAACGCGGCATGTTGGAGGATACTCTGGTGATTTGGGGAGGCGAATTCGGCCGAACGCCGATGTTGCAGGGCCGCGGCCTCGGCGGGCGGGATCACCACATCAAAGGATTCACTATGTGGGTCGCCGGTGGCAATATCCGTCCCGGCATCAGCTATGGGGCCACCGACGAACTGGGTTATCACGCCGTGGAGAATCCCGTGAACGTCCGCGACTTGCATGCCACGATGTTGCACCTGCTGGGAATCGACCACCACCGATTCAGCCACAAATTCCTAGGCCTCGACATGCGACTTACCGGCGTCAAACCGGCCCGAGTGTTGCACGATATCCTGGCTTAAGCTCCCCTTACTAACGTGCGGGGCTCGACGGATAAGTGCGGGGCTCAACTCTTTCGAGTCCCGCACGTTAGCTTGAGTCCCGCACGTTAGTAAGGGGAGTCACTCCGCAGGCACCAGCGTAAAAATCTCTCGTTCACTAGTGAGAAAAATCTCCCCTGCATCGTCTTCGCCAAAAGTCAGCACGGGGAAACCTTTCTCTCGGAGCGTGCGATTGGCCGTTACTTGCTTGCGGTTAGCATCGTACCAGAGTGCCCAGACTTGGCCGGTGACGTAGTCCGCGTAGAGATAGCTCCCCTGGAGTACGGGAAATTTCTTGCCGCGATAGACATGCCCTCCTGTAATCGACTTGCCGACTTCGTGGGGATATTCCCAGATCGGCTCGATAAGTTTCTCGCTCTCCGGAAATCCCCCAGGGCCAAAAGGGTGTTTGCCTTCCCGCAGGTTCCAACCGTAATTGCCACCTCGCACAATAAGGTCGATTTCTTCCCAAGCATCTTGTCCGACATCCGCAGCCCAGCCTACGCCGGTCTCCCGATCAAACGCCAGCCGCCAGGGGTTTCGCAACCCATAAGCCCAAATTTCGCCCCGGGCAAACCTGGGTTGATCGCGAAAGGGATTGTCGGCCGGGATGGTGTAGGGAAGTCCACTCCCTGAGTGATCGACATCGATCCGCAATATCTTGCCGAACAGCGAATGCAAATTCTGGCTGTTCATGTGAGGGTCGTTAAACCAACCCCCGTCACCCACGACGATGTACAAGTATCCGTCGGGACCAAACACCACCGTGCCACCGTTGTGGTTCCAATAGAGGTCCGGGATTTCGAGCAGAATCTCTTCGCTCTCGGGGTCTGCTTCCTGGGGGTTTCCGGCTTTGGTGCGAAACCTCGAAATCCGCGACGCATGGGGTCGGGCTTCTGTGGGGGCTATCGAATAATACACAAAAAATTCGCCGTTCGCTTTGAAACGCGGATGAAACGCCAGACCAAGAAACCCTTCTTCGTTCTCGTTCGGCTTATACGGCTTGACCCGTTCTCGGATGTCCATGAACGTGTGCATCTGCTCGACATCGGCACGATTCTCGAAGGTATGGATCGTGCCATACTCGGTTGCCACGAACATCCGTCCCGAACCATCCCCGGCACCCGTGATGATCATCGGTCGCGGATCACACCGCAGCCCTTCATCAAGCCCCAGCACCCAATCCGGCCATTGGAGTTGCGTGAACGTAGGAACGACAGTTACTTCCAAAGGTCTTACATCAACCGCAGCATCGGCAGCCAGACAACTACCCGAGCAAAAGAACAGCAGAAGAAGAAATGCAAGAAGCCCAATCATGACCCATGACCCGATTAAAAAGCAGTGGCGGCGTGGGCCAGACACAAGGCGGAAAAGCAAAGGGTGGCTGACGGGATTCGAACCCGTGACCTTCGGAATCACAATCCGACGTTCTAACCAACTGAACTACAGCCACCGTGAATCGAACCACCGATCCTACTACGCACCCGGCGGGGGGTCAACGTCCTGGAAGGGGGGCAGGAGGCAGGGCTTGGACTGGTCGCTTAAGCGACCAGTCCGAATGGGGGCACGATCGAGCGTCGTGTACCGCTAGGATTTGCGGGCTCTCCAAAGGGAAAACGAAAACACCACGCCAACCACCACGCCGGCGAAAAACAGGGCCACGCCGGCGGGGAATTCGTTCGCTGTAACATGTGCAAAAGTGGCAATCATGGATTGGTCTCCGGTGGGGGGAGGGCGCTAGTTGTCTGGCGGTAGGCGCTGGTTAATCTCCGACTAGCGCCTAGCGCCTTCCTCTAAAAACTCTTGATATTGTTGATCCAGGTCGGCAAAACTCTGGCCGGTCACTTCGGCGAGCGTAGTCGGTTTGTCGCGGCCTGCATAGACGAATTGCAAAAGCTTCATCAGGGCCGGGCGGTATTTGCCGTCATGGTAGTGCATGAAAAAAGTCGCCAATCCCGCCGACTGGCTGTACAGTTTAGCGATATCCGAGCGACGCTGCAAATCGGTGGCCCCCAGTCGTGACAGATCCTCTAGTGGAACATAAAAACCGTCGGTGATCCGGCGTTGGTACGCTGCGGGCAGCCGGCCTGCGTCAGGCGTACCGATGGAAAACGCGGTCAGGTTTTCTCCCAGTTGCACCGGTGTGAGCGACTCGAAATAACAGGCGATTCCCTCGATGATCCACGCATTGGCGAGCCCCCCCACGTTGCGGGCGGCGGGGGCCGATTCTTGAAAAAACTGATGCACGGCCTCATGCGAGATCGTGCCGGGGTCTTGGTCTTCCCCGGCAAAAAAGTGCGCGGTGCGTGTCGTATCGAAATAAATCCCCAGGGTCATGCCGATGCGAGGTTGCTGGCGGAGCAAGGCGGCGTTGTACTCGGATCGGTTTCGATAATAAACCACTCGAAACGGTCGATTCCGCGCCCCCGAGATTTCCTTCCCGGCGAGTCGTTTCTGTAGCTCCTCGGGCTCGATGAAAAAGTCGCCGCAAAGCTGCAACCAGATTTGGGAGGTTTGCTCCAGTCGGGCAGCGAGTTCGGCAGCCGCCTGGCGGCTGTGATTGGTAGTCACCAAGAAATGATCGGTACGAATCCGCCAGCCATCGTCGATCGAGGCATGGCGACGTTCGTCATCGGCGGCACTGATCCAACGCTTGCCGAACTTCCGCTGGCCGGCCTCGAAGCGGGCGACCTCATCGGCACCGATCCAACCGAACTTCGGATGCCAAACCTGCCCGTCGCTGAGTTGTCCCAGGGCAAACGAGCCAGCCCAGTGGTTTCCCTGCTTTTGATATCCCCACATTCGGCGGGCATCGGCATGATTGGGTTCAAGCATCAACGTGTGAGCGGCATGACGCAAGGCAGTTCCCACGTCTCCCGATTCTATCGCCTTGCGAGACTTGACAAAACTTGCCTCGGCTTGTTCGGTAGTAGCCGAACTCTCGGCGGGGCCTTCTGAGTGTTGAGAATAGATGTCGGGAACCGCAAAGAGTATTACTCGCTGCTCGGCCCCAGCCAAGACCAGTGCAATTCCACACCACGCTACAACGTGAAACATTCAACGCACTCGGATTGGGGGGGAAAAAAGGAATCCCAACAGGTCGCTCGGACTGGTCGCTTAAGCGACCAGTCCAACGGGGAGCAAACGCTCAACTCTCGGCGAACGCCGCGTCGAAGGCTACGTTCGACGGTGCGAAATCGAGTTTCTTGACAAACTCACACGCCTCTCGGGCACCATGTTCGCGGTTCATGCGGGCGTCTTCCCACTCGACACTCAAGGGGCCTTGGTAATTGATGTCGTTCAGAGCACGAATAATCTCTTCAAAATTCACGCCCCCTCGACCAGGTGAACGGAAATCCCAGCCACGCCGGGCATCGCCGAAATTCAGGTGGCTCGATAAGATGCCGCTGCGACCATTGAGCGTGACGATCGCATCCTTGATGTGGACGTGGTAAATCCGATCCGGAAATTCTCGAATGAACTCGACCGGGTCGACCCCCTGCCAAATCAGATGGCTCGGGTCAAAGTTGAACCCAAATTCTTCGCGGTGGCCGATTGCTTCGAGAGCTCGGTGGGCCGTGTGGATATCGAAGGCGATCTCGGTGGGATGGACTTCCAGCGCGAATTTTACGCCGCACTCGCCAAAGACATCGAGGATCGGGTTCCAGCGCTTGGCAAACTCCGCAAAGCCGGCTTCGATCATCGACTCCGGCACGGGAGGAAAGGAATAGAGTAGGTGCCAGATGCCTGACCCAGTGAAACCATTGACCACTTCGACACCAAACCGCTGGGCAGCCCGGGCAGTGTTTTTCATTTCCTCGGCGGCCCGTTGATTGACTCCCTGCGGATTTCCGTCTCCCCACACATGCGCTGGCAAGATCGACTTGTGCCGCGCATCGATGGGGTCGCACACGGCTTGCCCTACCAGATGCGCACTAATGGCGTGGCACTGCAAGTCAAACCGTTCGAGTTGTTCGCGTTTCGACTCGGTGTATCCATCGTCGGCCAAGGCTTGGGCAACGTCAAAGTGATCGCCCCAACAGGCCAGTTCCAAGCCATCGTAGCCAAAATCCCGTGCCTGACGGGTCATGTCATCCAGCGGAAGGTCGGCCCACTGGCCAGTGAACAACGTAACGGGACGAGCCATGTGTAAAACTCCTGAAGGGGATAACGCCGAAATACTTAAACCACCATTCTCGCAAAATCGACCGGAGAGGGGAAGGAGAACATGGGAAATTGCAAATTGCAAATTTTCAATTGAGAATTTGCAATTTGCAATCCCCCACACTCGCCTCCAGGAGAACTGCAACTGACCACCCGCCAAGGAACCATCCACGCTATAATTCGGCGGGGCTATGTGGATCGATTCCCGAGAGTTTGCGAATACCCAAATGAAAATCCAAGTAATTTCCCTGGTTGCGTGGTGTCTGCTGGCCCCAAGTGCGCTGGCCCAGGTTGCGATCGACGTGGAAGTCGCCCTCGAACCAGGCGTACCAATCACGGCGCCCCAGCAGTGGGCCGAGCGACTGGGAAAACTGGGGCTCAGCCGGGTTCAAATTCGTTCGCTGCGGGGCGATGAAACGCCGCTGGCAAAATTCAACGAAGGACAGTCCCGCATCCAAGTCGTGGCGATCCTCACCAGTCGAGAGGAGCTCGTTGTTCCCCAGGGCCGTTTTCGGACTTCAGACCTCGCCAAGCTGCGGGAATATTTCGAGCAGTTGCCGACAATTTTGGCCGAGGAGGGGGTCGAGCGAGGCTTGTTTGGTTTGACAGTGCCGCAGATGAAAACGGTCTTGGCCGATCTCGGTAGGCCCGTGAAAATCGCCACTGCGGAAATGAATGTGCGTGACCTCCTGGATCACTGCGAACGACGTTTCCAACTTCCGATTCGCGGGGAACAGAAAGTCGAAGCCGTGCTGAGCGTCGATATTCCCTTGGTCGCGGAACTTCAATCCTTGACGACCGGCACGGCGCTGGCGATTGCTTTGCGAAAGTCCGGGCTCACGATTCGCCCGCGGCAGACCCCCACTGGAGAACTGGAATTAGTAATCTCGGACTATCAGCGGGGACGCGAAGTGTGGCCCGTGGGGTGGAAGCCCGCCGGGAGTCCGCGACAGGCGGCCCCCCAGTTGTTCGCAGCCCTCACAGTCGAAATCCAGGGATACACGCTCGCCACCGCCCTGCAAGCGCTTGGTCCTCGGCTCGGATTGCCGGTTGTGCGGGACGAAACCATCTTGAATAGCCTCGACATTCGCCCGGAAGAGATCGCCGTCAAACTCCCCCGCAAGAAAACGACGCTCAAGAACGCCCTCGACCGGATGTGCAGCCAGGCCCGCTTGGCGGCAGAGTTGCGAGTCGACGAAAGCGAAAAGGCCTTTTTATGGATCACGCAATTTGGGCCCGATAGCCGCCCGGTGGGGGGGAGGTGAGGGGAAGTGGTCAGTGGTCAGTAGTCAGTGGTCAGTAGTCAGTGGTCAGTAGTCAGTGGTCCGTAGTCAGTCGAAAGTAGCAAGTCGTGAGTCGTTAGAGATTTACAGTCATGCTCATTAGGTATTCCTTAGCCGGAGGCACACTTGCCTCCGAGTCTTCCGGACCAAAGTGTTGGTCCGGCTAGGGTGATAATTTGACGAGGTGCTAACCACCAGCCACCCGCCACACTTGGTTGTAAACCGCGCCGTGGTGCTCGGTCGGTCGCACGTAGGCGATCCACTTGCCGTTCGGCGAAAAGACACAGGCTTCGCTGCGAGGGGCCAACTCGGCCGGGAGTTTTTCTGTCAAGCGAAATCCTTTTCGACTGTGAAACTCGGTCACCCAGACGCTGCCATCGGCGATGTAAGCAAGCTGGGTCCCGGCGGGATGCCAACTGAATGCAGAGAAAATATCGAATTCATGGTGCGTAATCTGCTCCGGTTCGCCACCCATGGGAGAAACACACCACAATTGGACCTGTCCCATTTCATCCCGCATAAGAAACGCAATTTGGCTGCCGTCGAAATTACTCCGGGGCCAATGGCGGGGGCCCTGAATGCCGGGATGTTTGCGGTGGGATGTGTAAGTAAGTCGCCGCTGGATTGTTCCGGCTGGCGGGGCAGGGCGGCGGGTGGGGGTGCCAGCCAAGGGAGCATCGCCGCACTGCGTGATGTCCTCGGGAATTTCGACGACGAACAACTCGGTGATCGGGCGCCCGGCGTCGGTCACGCAATCTCCTAAAAACGCAATCGCCCCTTGCCGCTTGCCATCGGCGCGTAAGTAACCCTGCTGGCCGACCCAAGCGTCTTCATAGGCTCTACTGATTTCATCGGACCCGGGTCGGAGATGATTGACCGTGCGGGTGATGACCACCGAAAAGCCGTTGCCAGCGTGATTGCGGGGATGACTGTCAGGCACCTCGACTGGCACCTCGACGAGCGTGATCGCCACGTTGCGTTGATTGAAATCCTGCTCTGTCGGCGCGCCGGACTGCTGATCGAGCAGTGCTAGTACATGGTCTTCGTAGGTAAAACTGACCATTTTTCCATCGCCACTGAAAACGTGGACATGCGAGCCACCGCGCAAGGCTCCCGGTGTGAATGGAGAAACCAAATCCCGGGCATCAAGGTTCAGAGGGGCCTGGGGCGAAGCCGTCTCGACGATCACCCCTTGCCGATGACAGGGACCGTATTGCCAATCCGCGGTTGGATTTTCGGGCCCCAGTATGAACACTACTTTTTCTTGCGTCGGGTGATACGTGGGCACCCCACAACAAGCACCCTGAGTACAGGTGTATAAAGTCTCGACCTTGCCCGACTCGACATGTACGCGTTCGATTCGAGTGCCGTCAAACACTGCTCCGGCCGGGTCGCTGCGAGTGTCGTAGACAATCCAAGCACTATCCGGCGACCACACGGCCGTATTGGTCAGAATGTGCCCGTGAGGTTGGCGAGTCAGTTGCATGAAGAAAGGGGGAAGGGGGAAGGCGGAAACCACTGACCACCCAGGGCCAAA
>CALMBE010000213.1 GCA_937860165.1 uncultured Planctomycetaceae bacterium | reverse complement strand
GTCGCTCAACTCCTGAAGTGAATCCCGCCCTCCCCAGGCACTCCCGTGTTGCGTTGTTCGTACCGATCATTGCTTGCGTTGCTAGGTTGGTTGGTTTTCACCAATCAGATCATGGCACAGCGCGTGCAGTTCCCATCAACAGTCCCATCCTACGATGTGACTCCGCCGGGCTATGCGCCTCCGAGTCTGGCACCCGCGGCTCCGCAATCGATTGTCCCGAGTTTTGATCCCTACGCAAATTCTGCGTTGGGTGTACCACCGGCAGACATTCCGTACAATGCAGCCCCACAATTCGCGCAGCCCATTTCGCCCCAAGCGGCTCCCCCGGTAACTCCTGGCGTCGCGCAGCAAGGTAGTTCCCTATTCCCCAACGGGCTCCCATTTCAGTGGGAATCGAATACTTATCAGCATGGCAATTCGGATGGGACCGTCGCTCGACTGCAACGGTTGATGCAGCAAATCAGTCTGGAACATACCTGGTTGTACGATGATGACGATTTGGACGGCTTCGAGGTCAACCGGACGGAGCTCTCTGCAACTTTTGGCGTTCCGATTTTCTACAATCCGGAGACGCCACTCTTGGTGACCCCGGGTTTCGCCTTCAATTGGTTTGAAGGTCCCGCGGCCATGGATGCCGACCTGCCACCGCAGGTCTACGATGCGTACCTCGATGGGGCTTGGCATCCTAGGTTCAATGAATTCCTGTCCGCCGACTTAGGCCTTCGCACAGGAGTCTGGACCGATTTCGACGAAGTCAACGGAGACTCCCTGAGAATCCTCGGGCGTGGATTAGGGGTGGTCTCTTTGTCTCCGCAACTGGATGTCCTCGCGGGAGTGTGGTACCTGGATCGCAATTCGGTCAAACTCCTGCCGGCAGGTGGTTTTCATTGGCGCCCGGGCAACTTGTGGGACTTCTATGCGGTATTTCCGAATCCCAAAATTCGCCGCCGCTCGATTACCGTCGGGGCCAGTCAGTGGTGGATCTACTTCGCCGGAGAGTATGGCGGGGGACGCTGGACTGTGCAGCGCGATGCCACTGCCGACGACATTGATTACAACGATATCCGCGCGATCTTTGGCTTCGAATGGGAAACGCAAACCCAAGCTCGGGGGCATGTCGAAGTAGGCTATGTCTTCAATCGAGAGATCATCTATGCGGCCTCAGGGGATCCGACCTTGACCCCCGATGATACGCTCATGATCCGTGGTGGATTCGATTTTTGAGCATCCGCATGATTCCATCCCCGCTCCGAACAGTTGCGTTGACCATGCTGTTGCTGAGTGTGTGTGGGAACTTCTTCAACACTCAAATTGGGGGACTTGCCCGGGCTCAAGGCAACCGACCATGGGGCGGGACTCTCGTGACGGACATTGTGCCCCATCAACCCGCAGCCCTGGTAGATCATTGGGTAGAAAGCACTGAACCCATCGACTTCGATCAAGTGCTGATCGAGGACGAAGCAGTTCGAGTCGCGGGTCTCACGACCAACGCCACCGCAATTGCGACCGATCTTGCCGACCAGACCCAAGCTCAGCTGCCCCCGGGTGCCCGTGAAGGAGTGTTTCAGAAACTGTTGTTGAGCGGGACCTGGCTGCCTGCGATGTCGTCGGAAGACGATGCACTTGGGTTTGGCGATCTGGAAGCCGGCGTGGTGCTCGGCTTCCCGTTCTTACGGCGCGAGACCCCTTTGTTGGTCACTCCTCGCTATGGGGTACACTTTCTCGATACTCCGGACGCGCTTGATTTGCCCAGCACACTCTATGACGCCTCGATCGAATTTCGTCATCTGCGAAAGTGTGGTGCAGGTCCATGGGCCATGGATGTCGCCGTGACGCTTGGCCACTACAGCGACTATGCAGCCGACGACGCCGATGCGTTTCGTGTCAGCGGACGTGGGCTGGCAGTGTATGAAGCTGTTCCAGGCATAAAATGGGTGGCTGGTGTGGCCTATCTCAATCGCGCTGGGGCCTCGGTGTTGCCTGTGGGAGGGGTGATTTATGACCCTAGCCCCGAGATTTCGTATGAACTTGTGTTTCCCCGACCACGAGTTTGGTGGCTCCTACCCGGCAGCAATAAAGCCCTAGGCGACGAACGATGGGTGTATCTTGGTGGTGAATTTGGGGGAGGTGTTTGGTCCATCGAGCACCCCAGTACGAGCGTGCATGATCTGTTGACCTACCGCGACTTCCGGGTGATGCTTGGTTACGAGCGCAAAGCAAGTGGCGGCATGAGCCGCACCTTCGAGGTAGGATACGTATTCGCCCGGGAACTCGAATTCGAAGAGACATCCCCCGACGTGTCTCTGGATGACACCCTCATGGCGCGACTGGGAATAAAGTATTAGGAAAGGGTTCAAGGTTTAGGTTATTGGCGAGCCGAGAGCGTTAGCGACCGGAGTGAACGGATTTGCGCGGCGTTTTTTGCAGGAATTTTAATGACCAAAGAATTTGATATCGTCGTGTGCGGTTCGTGCGTTGTGGACGTATTGGTTCGTCCCGTGCCGCTAGATATTCGGATCGGTGGCGGTCAATTGGTTCGCACCGAGCCGCTTGTGATCCACACCGGAGGAATCGTTTCTAACGCTGGCACCACCCTGGCACGGCTTGGAATGAAAACGGCTGCGATGAGTTATCTTGGGAACGACGAATGGGCCGAGTTGATCCGTTCTCGATATGTGGATGAAGGCATCGATACTTCGCATCTGATGACACATGTGTCAGCACCGACCAGCACGACTGCCGTTCTGATCGACGCCCATGGGGAGCGGAGCTTTTTGCATGCTGTGGGAGCACCCAAGCTACTCGACAAGAGTTTTTTCCTTTCGCGTCTAGATTTTCTTGCCCGCTGTCAAGCGGTGCTGCTGGGCTATTTTCCGCTCTTGCCGAATCTACTTGCCGATCTCCCGCTGGTCCTTGGCCAATTGCAATCGGTGGGTTGTCTCACGGCACTCGATGCAGCTGGAGATGGCGGTACACTGGAGGGCCTTGCCCCCTGTTTGCCTTTCCTGGATGTCTATGTTCCCAGCCTAAAAGAAGCTGCCAATCAAACCGGCGAATCCGAACCCAAAAGTATTTTGAGTGCATTTCGATCTGCAGGTGCCAAGGGTCTCCTCGGTATCAAGCTCGGTGAACAAGGAGCGATCTTAAGTCCCGCGCCCGGAGAGCATATCGAAGTGTCCCCCATCGTGTCACCGGGGCCGGTGATCGACACCACAGGTGCGGGAGACTGCTTCTTAGGTGGCTTGCTCGCAGGGCTCTTGAGGGGAATGAATGTGGCCGCCGCTGGGAAGTTGGCCGCCGCATGCGGGGCCTGTTGTGTCACTGGCCTGGGGGCAACGACCGCCATCCGTGACTTTGCAGCAACGGCGAAATTGGCAGGATTGGAGTGAACAGGAGCAAGGTTCTCGGGCAAGCGAGCTGGAAACCTGGTTAATGTTTCAAAAATCATCCGCAGCGCGGTAGGCGGCGATCACGGCCTGTTCCCCTTCGGCGTCAGGCTTGGAGTTGCCATGCTCCATGCCGCAGACACCTTGAAAACCTTTACCGTGGATGTGACGAAACACATTGCGGTAGTTGATTTCCCCCGTGCCGGGCTCATTGCGACCAGGATTGTCGCCAATTTGGAAGTAAGCAACTTCGTCCCAGGCCTTGTCAATGTTGGGGATCAGATTCCCTTCGGAGATTTGCTGGTGGTACAAGTCGAAGAGAATTTTGCAGGCTGGACTCGCGACCGCTTTGCAAATGAGATAAACCTGCGGGATGTGTTGCAGGAATTGTCCCGGGTGGTTGGCCCACCAATTCAAAGCCTCGAGCACCATCACCAAATTATGCGGTTCGAGGATCGCGGACGCCTGTTTCAAACTCTCGACGACATTTGCTGTTTGGAAATCCATCTGCTGAGAATTGTCGACCAATCCTGGCACGACGGTCATCCACTGGGCATTCACGCGTTTGGCGATTTCGACAGACTCGCGGATACCCGCTAAAAACTTATCACGGCCCTCAGCACTGCCACTCGTGAGCTCCGGATTGCCCCAGGGGATTTCATGAGCAACGAACACTCCCATGGTGATCCCCAAGTCCCCCATCGCCTTGCCGAGTTTTTCTTGCTCGGCAGCCGAGCGCCGCCGCATGTCGTTGTCTTCCCAGGCGGTGAATCCCTGATCGGCCGCGAACTTGAGTTGGTCGACGGGATCGTCCCCAGCGAGGTTCTTGAACATGCCAAAGTGCGGGGCGTATTTCAGTTTGAACGAATGTTTTTCAGTCGCGGTTTGGGCCAGGACGAAACTAGAAGAGGACAAGACGGCGGCACTCGCAAGGCCACCGGTAGCGAGAAAGTCACGGCGTAGCATACGGGTCTCCCAACAGAGTTTCGAAAAGTCGTGTCACCATTATAGCGGGGGATTCGTTAGCCGGAAGTGTCTCACTGCCGCTCGAGCAAACTTTTTCCACAAAGCTCCGCAGCGGTGCGATGCCAGTATACTAGTGCTTTGTCACAGCCTAATCTTGGGATAGACCGATTTGAGTTTACAACGGG
>CALMBE010000212.1 GCA_937860165.1 uncultured Planctomycetaceae bacterium | reverse complement strand
TCAGCGCGTTGTCGCCGAAGCCGACATCGTCTCGTTCGCCGAGATCTCGGGCGACAAGAACCCGGTGCACCTCGACGCGGCCTACGCGGCCAGAACCCCGTTCAGGGAGGTGATCGCGCACGGCATGCTCACCGCCGCCTACATCTCGGCGGTGTTCGGCATGGAGCTGCCCGGCCCCGGCGCCATCTACATTTCGCAGACGCTGCGTTTTCTGGCGCCGGTTCGCATTGGCGACACGGTGGTGGTCCGGCGCGCAGGTGACGTGATTCCAGAGGTGGTGCGGGTGATCGTGGAGCGGCGCCATCCGTCGGCCGAGCCTTTTCAAATGCCGGAGCTGTGCCCGGTGTGCGGATCGGAGGCGGTGCGCGAAGCGGTCGAGCTGCTGTTCGCCACGGGCCGCTACGAGGACGTGCGCGTGCTCCAGCACGTCGAGTTCGTGATGAAGGGCGGCGTGGTGGTGAAGGGGCCGTGAGGAGCACGCTCCGCGCCCCGAGGTCGTCGGCGTGAACCTCGACGGCTTCCACCGCCTGGAAGCCGAGGCAATGTCTCAGCGAGGTCTCCATTCTCATCTACTGCGGCCAGGGCCTCACCAAGCCTCCAAGCATCCGACGCTTCACCAGAGGTCAACCACGTCCAGTACTCTGCGAGAACCTCCGGGGCTGACAGAAGCTCCCTGGCGAGTGGCTTCAGATCAGGCTCTTCCTCTCGATCCCATGATCCTTCCCCGATATGCTGCTGAAGCCGAGCGCCCAAGGATGGGTCTTCGAAGCGAGCGTGCAGCCTCTCGAGTTCTTCCAGTTCCTCAGTCGACAGGTTCTTCCAGTACTTCCGTTCCCCATGAATGATTTCGGCGATGGTTCTCCTCAACGGTTCGCGAGCTTCGGGATAGGCCCCACGCACAGCATCAAAAAAAGTAGCGACGCGCCCCCTTACCGCTTTATCGAGAAGCATCATCGAGAGATTCTTCGCCGCCGCAATAAGTTCGGCCTGGATGTCTGCCATACCACGCTTCGCAATGTCGCTCAATCGGATGATCGCAGTCTCCACGCACTCCAAATGTTCCCTACCCGTCGGCGGCTGCCACTCTATCTCGGGTAACTCGTCGGATACCTGCCCGCTCTCCATGCGTAAGGGATGTTGGTTCCCGACTTGTGCTAGAGCCTTCACTACAAGATTTGTAATTGATGGACGTTGCTCCGCCAGCAGGTCGTCGAGAACAGACAACCGGTCGAGGTAGGACACAGCCGTTCCACCGAGAAAAACCTGAAAGCGAGCAACGAACTCAGCGGATGCATTGTTCGCCCATGTCTCGTTTTCAGCTTCGGCGAGTAGAGCGAGCGCTATGACTGCATCATGAAACGATGACGACCTCCAGGCGAGGTGGACAAGCGTCCAGACTGTCTCCCGTCTGGCGTCATCTTTGATTCGCCCGCGATCTTCGAGGGTGGCACCGCGGAGGGCTCGTAAGATGTTGCGCGCAGCTTGGTCGGGGTCTGCGGAAGACAGTGCCGACCATCGTCGAACGGCACGAGCATCTACGAACTCATTGGTGTGAAAAAAAAACGCGAGTTCCTCTCGTGCGAATTCTCGAGCCTGTGGATTGCTAGCCATCGATCGTAGACGCTCGTAATAGGCCTCCCTGGCCTCGTCCGATGGCAACACGCCTGGCAGCGACTTCAAGAGGTCTGGGTAAGTAGTCCAGGCTTCAACGGCAAGGTGGATCCCCAGGGGCGTAGGAGAGATGTATCGATACCGTCCACCACGAGGTGCAATGCCCCAATGGGAATGGAAGTCTTCCACCTTCGCCCGCACCGAATTCCAGTCCAGGCCAAAGTGCTTAGCAACCGCTTCACCCTCGTTTTGCATGTCGTCAGTCCAGCCCACCCTAGACAGGACTGCTACAACGTGGAGTTCACGTCGGTCACCTGTCCCGAGCATTCTACCGAGGAATCCGCGAATCTCGTCGCGGCTGAGCAATCCCCTTACATCCATGCTGGGGTTTTGGGCCACGGCATCAGCCGCCAGACGGGCAAGCCGGATATATCCATCCGCGAAGCGCACTACGAAGTCGACGTGCTCCGGAGGCATTGCTGGGTGCCAGCCCAGGATCACCCCCCTCATTACACTAGGGGCAATCGGCTTTACCGATAAGGCTGGTATGCGGGTCGGATCCGGAGTCGGACTGTGCCCCACGGTGATGAGCCGGACACGACCGTTGCCGCGACCCACCGAATCCCGCAACGGTTGGAGCTGCTCAGGCTGGACTTCATCCGCAACGACAATTAGTTGGCCCTGAGGCTCTCCCGCAGCACCATCAATGAGCTCTGCCAAGCGAAGATCTGCAGCCTGGCGAATGTAGATAACGGTGCTGCGCCATGCCGCTCCGCGACAGAGCTCGAGCGCGAATCGGGTCTTGCCGACGCCTGGAGGACCCTGAATATGGAGGTGATGGATATTGCCGGTTGTGAAATCGAGATCAGCTCGTCGAACATCAAGCTCCGACTGTACCGCTGCTGATGCCTGCCACGGAACTTGATGCTGGTCTGAGTTCGACCAGTCGTCGAAGGTCCAAAGCCCATCGGGGCGTCCCGCCCAGTGTGCGGCGACTGCAAAGAGTTGGTTGCACCAGTTGGTCAGGCGTTCGCTTCCAATGACTTCGATCTTCCCAGTACGAATCTCGGCCTTCACCGCATCGGCGGTCAGTTTCGCAAGTCGGTCGGCCTCTCCCTTCTTGCCATTCGTAGAACCGCTGGCCACGACGACAAAGCGGCCACCACTGTTCAGCGTTTCCTTGGGGATGCGCTTAATCACTTCGCCAGCAAGCCGCGCTGGAGATCCTGCTGTTCC
This sequence comes from uncultured Planctomycetaceae bacterium, assembly GCA_937860165.1. Lineage (GTDB taxonomy): Bacteria > Planctomycetota > Planctomycetia > Pirellulales > Lacipirellulaceae > Bythopirellula. Next base: position 770 of record CALMBE010000212.1, on the reverse strand, counting down.
AGCCTTAAACTGCCAGCAAGTGTCGACCGAACCAAGCCACTCGTCTGGTATTGCCGGTTTAGCAGACCAACCGTCGCTTCCATCGTCCTTGGCCGTTCCCTCAGTGTTGATACGGATCTCGTTGAGCGGGGAACCGCACTTGTATGCTTGAGCTTGGAGCAGTTCCCGCATAAGAATATTAAGGTCTTGCTCGCCCATCGCTGCGATGCGCTCAGGGGACACCTGCATGGCGTTGCGAAAGATTGAAGGGCGAGGTTGGGTCATCGATACTTGTTCCCTTGTCGGTACTTGATTCGGGCTACTGGCAAGATGACGCTCCTGTCTACCTAGTTATCGAGTGCCCCGACCAGCATGGGATGAGACAAACTTGTGCGTGATTTTTGCAGCCCCGCAACTAGATGTCAATGATACCAATTGTGCAGAGTTGGTGTTGGAGGGCGGACCTAGAGCAGCTAGAGCTGCGAGGATCTGAAACCTGGATACCAAATTCGCAGAGCCACTCACTATCTTCGCTGGAGATCATAGGCCCGGGCGTAGGTCGGCAGACCCGTTCGCAGCCGGATGGGCAGAAAGCTTCAATCGCAGTCATAAAGGTGCCTACGGATACACAACAATTTGTATTTCAGTCGTCTGATTTTGGGACGGTGCTAGTCGAATTCTTGAGTCACACGATTTCGAGAACTTACGGGAAGACATTTTGGCAGGTTTTGTGGACGCCGATAAGCGGGTGTTCTACGACCCTCCCCCAGCCGACTCAGATCCAACTTAAG
>CALMBE010000211.1 GCA_937860165.1 uncultured Planctomycetaceae bacterium | reverse complement strand
GCGAGCTTATCAACCGTGGCCACGCTCAGGCCTTTGTAAACGGTCTCTCGGATCGGTGCGCTCACGACATAATTGGTAGTGTTCACCACGAAGGCCCGCTCGATCGTTTTCTCATCGCCGGTCACGGCCAGATCGCCATGATGGCTCTCCTTTTTCACATTGCCGTAGGCATCGTAGGTGGTTTCGGTCTTGGGGCGCGGCAAGCTGCCATTCGTGCCTAAAGTGGTAGTTAAATCATCGGGATCAGGGAGTTCGACCTTTTCCACGCGGCCCAGTTCGTCGTAAGTGAACTCGGTGGTGCGCCCCAGGGTATCGGTCGAGGTGATGCGATTGCCATTGGCATCGTAGGTGAAGGAGCGAATTGCCGGCGGGATAATTCGCTCCAACCGCACGGCATCGGCCACGAGTTTTGTGCCCGGATTCCCGTTTTCTCCCGGGATCGAGTGAAGGCGAACAGACAGTGTTTGCAATTCCTCTCCCACAACCGTCTTGTCACCCAAAAATGCCCACGGCCGCGGTTCGCCGTTGAAGTCTGCTCGGACTATGTCGTTAGGCGCTAACGTTTGATTTCCATTGGTAGAAATAAAAGTGGTTGTTGGTGTACCGGCGATCATGTATTGGACAGTAGGAATATCGGTTGTCACCCCCAAGTGGGCATCCCAAGTGGCATACGCCTTGTAGTTGCCGGCAGGCAACCCAGTGAATTTCCATTCCCCTATTGCATTGAGAATGCCTCCAGTGGTAATCGGATTAATGATTGTGGCATTTCCCTGAAAGCCAGCGGTGCTAGGAGTAGATTTGTTAGGCGCGGCAGCAGAGCGAATGATACTAAACTTGCTCGTATCCCCATCGTCCACCACGTAAACTTCCGCAGGGATATACGTTTTCTCTTGGGTCAGCCGATTGAGACCGTCGTACACAAATTCGGTGAGATTGCCCAGTGGATCGATCTGCTGGATGAGATTCCCTACTGCGTCGTAGGTAAACTGGGTCTCGGGGGCCGTGAGTGGCCCGCTGCCATCGGGATCGGCCGCGCGGGAGCGAATCACCCGGCCTCGCTCGTCGCGGAGCGAATAGCTGGTGCGACCCAAGGGGTCGATCGTGGCCACCACTTGCCCGGCAGTGTCGTAGACAACGCGGGACTGGGGACTAGTAACCGGGCCCTCGGGGTCGGGCTCGGTGGTTGTCACGAGCCGAT
>CALMBE010000210.1 GCA_937860165.1 uncultured Planctomycetaceae bacterium | reverse complement strand
GTAATAACGGAAATCACCCCAGCCACTAACCACATACCACTTATCTTCTCCGTGTCCTCCGTGGCTCCGTGGTAAGATTACTTCCAGGCTCGCCCGAAGCGAAATGTGCCGAAGATATTTTTGAACTGTTACTAAGGAGAATACTTCCCGATGAGACCGTCACAAGATTACTTGGCCTGCTGTCGTGAATTGATCGAAGCAGTCGATCGGCAACAAGACACGATTCTGTCAGTTGCCGAGCGTTTTGCCGCTTCGATTCTCGCAGGCCGCATGGTCCACGTTTTCGGCAGCGGGCACAGCCGAATCATGGTCGAGGAAATGTGGCCCCGCTATGGTTCCTTTCCTGGCTTCAATCCTATGGTTGAACTGTCGTTGTCGTTTCATCACCCCGTAGTGGGAAGCAATGGCCAGCGGCAGGCGATGTTCTTGGAAAACGTCTCTGGACTGGCCGATCGAATCTTGCGGAATTATGACCTCACGACGCAAGACTCGGCCTTCATCGTGAGTTCTAGCGGATGCAACGTGGTCCCAATAGAAATGGCGGAAGGATTTCAGGCCCGAGGGATATTCGTCGCGGCTCTTGTCAGTCGTGCCCATTGCGAGGCCAGCCGATCCCAACGGCCCGATGGCAAGAAACTGAGCGATTTCGCCGACGTCGTGCTCGACACCGGCGCGCCGATTGGTGACTCGATGGTACGCATCGAAGGGCTGGCGACTCCCGTTGCGCCGGGATCCACGGTCGGGGGGTGCATGGTTGTGAATTGCTTGAAGGCCGAAATTGCCGAGCTGCTAGTACGCGCTGGACAACCGCCGAGAGTGCTGACGGCTGCTGCCATCGTCGGTGCCGACAAGGCCAAGGAACTTTTTGAAGCTGCCTACGACGAACATGGCCGACGGCTAGCCAAGCTCTATGCGAATCTAGGATTGTAGTCCACGACGCGGGTTTAGAACTTAGGACCATTATGGGACAAACCTGTCTCACGCACGAGCGAATTCCGTTACTCGCCGAGCTGGACGTGTTGATCGTCGGTGGCGGGTCGGCAGGTTGCTGCGCCGCGATAGCTGCGGCGGAAAATGGTCGGAGATTTGGTCTACGGGTGGGGCTCATCGAGCGCTATGGTTTTGCCGGTGGTATCTCGACGCAAACGCTCGACACTTTTTACGGATTCTTCACCCCCGGTGCGGCTCCTCGCAAGGTCGTTGGAGGCTTACCAGATCGGGTCGTCGCGGAACTAGCCCGGAGCACCGATGTCTTTCTACGCGAGAACACCTACGGAGCGGGGATCGGAGTTACTTACAATCCCGAGCGCCTCAAATTGGTTTGGGACAGACTTCTTGTCAATGCTGGAGTGCAGGTTTGGTTGCATACGACACTGGTCGACGTGGAAACCGATTCCCTCGGAACAGCCACCGCCGCGGTGATTTTCTCGAAGGAAGGATTTCACAGGATCTCCGCCCAGCGAATGATCGATGCCTCGGGAGACGCCGATCTCTGCCACTGGCTCGGGCTGCCCTCTGAAAAGGCAGGTGAAATCGACCCTGCCCAGACCCTTACGACTACTTTCCGCATGTGCAACGTGGACCTCGCTAGGTTCGGCACGGAAGGGGGCAAGGCAATGTTGGCGGAGCGAATGCAAGCAGCCATCGACAGCGGGCGACACCCATTGCCTCGCAAAGCCGGCAGCGCGCACCGCATGGTCCAAGAAAATTGCATCGCCACTGTGGCCGTCCGTGTGGCGGACCTTGATGCCACCGTTGTCGAGCAACTTACCCAGGCCGAATTGGAAGGGCGACGGCAAGCATTTGTTTACGAAGACTTTTTCCGTGACATGGTTCCCGGCTATGAACACGCAAAAATCATCGGGCTCTCGCATCAAATCGGTGTCCGCGAAACTAGAAGGGTGTATGGCGAGTACCGACTCACCCGCGAAGACTGCCTTACCGCCCGGCAATTCGACGATGCCGTCTTGCTCTGCGGGGCTCCGATCGAAGATCACCGCGCGGTCGGTGAGGGCGAATCCGAAACCCGTTGGGAATACGTTGCCGATCAGCAGGCGTATGGAGTCCCCTACCGAACACTGGTTCCCAAGGGCCGGGACGAAATCTGGGTCGTCGGCCGCTGCTTTAGTGCCACGCACGATGCCCATGCCAGTTGCCGCAGCATGGCCCAAACGATGAGCATGGGACAAGCCGCTGGCTTGGCGGCTGTCCAGTCGCTTCAAATGGATTGTGGCGCCCGAGAGATTGCGATCTCAAAACTCCGCGATTCGCTGCTGCAGTTGGGTGCCGTGCTGGATCTTGGGTCGGAGTCTGCTCAGCAGTCGAATAAAGCCTGGAAATTCGGGGACCGTGAGGTTGCCGCGTTATGAATTCCCCTGCATCGCACGTCGGAGAACTCGAAAAACGCGGTCTGAATCCGAATTCATTTGTCCGCACGTTGGTGGGAGATATTCCGGCCGACGAATCCCTCGGCGTCTGCGCCGCCCACGAACATGTGGTAATAACCGGCCCGTGGATCAGAACACATTTCCCGGAATTCGAGTTACACGACCTTGAGCGGATTTTGATTGACTTACAGGAATTCCGCAGGGTGGGTGGTGGCTGGATCGTGGACTCGATGCCCACGGGCGCAGGGCGAGATGCCGCGTTACTGGCAGAGGTGTCGCGGATGAGCGGGGTTCCGATCATCTGTCCGACCGGGGTCCATCAAGCGAAATACTACCCACCTGATCATGCCCTGTGTTTTTTGAATCGCGATCAACTGGTGCAAATGTTTCGCCGTGAAATTACGGTTGGAATCAACGATGGTGAGGGAACCCTGGCCCT
>CALMBE010000209.1 GCA_937860165.1 uncultured Planctomycetaceae bacterium | reverse complement strand
CATGTGATCCTTGGCGTCTTCCCCCGCGCCATGTTCGCCGTGCCCTTCGGATTTTTCTTCGGTTTCTTCGTGGGCCTCATCGGCCACCATTTTCTTGGCAACTTCGGCCGTCTCTGATGCCGACGGCATAAACATTCCTACCGCTACGACCTGCAAGAGTACCAGGATCGACAGTGCGGCCACGGCCTTAATCAGGGTCATTAACCCCGGTTTTTTCGGCGCGGGACTCTCATCCGGCAGATTGGTTTCGGGGGCGGGGGCGGCAGCCATGGCTAATATCCTGCGTTTTTCGGGAGAAATGGATCACTCGCGATTACCACAAATATAGGTCATCAATTGCCTCTGATTCCCCTCACTTTTCGACACGAGGCCCCGGTTCTTACTTTCCGTCCCCACCGCCGCGAATTTCCACGCGCGAATTGATCCGTTGTCGTTCCTCATCCAAGCCGATGTACAGCGGTTCGTTGGCTTCCGCATTGGCCAACCGCAGTCGATTCGGTTCGATCCCTTGCTCGATGAGAAACTCCCGCGTGCTATGGCACCGGCGGTCCGCCAAGTCCCACAGGTCTCGCAGCCCAGTCTTGGCATCCAGGAGGCTGCGCGCGGTGTGACCTCGGATTTCAATCGTTTCCGCTTTCCCTGCCAGTTGTTCCACGACGCGATGCAGTTCGCGCTTGTGTTCCTCGGTGAGCGCGTAGCTCGGGTCTTCAAAATAGATCACACCCCGAATCAGGGGGTCTTCACCGACCGGTAGCACTTCGATCTGTGCACTCCCCGTGCTGTCCGAAGTCGGCCTCGCTTTGCCCGCCACCGAGGAGACCAGCGTGACGTGTTTGCCAAACTGTTCCCGCAGTGAAGTGACAATTGCCTGATATTTGGCTTCGTGTTTTACTTCGCTCATCGAGACCAGCATCACGAAAAAGGTCAGCAACAGCGTCATCATGTCGCCGTAGGTCACAATCCACTCGGGTAGCCCTGCCGGGGCATCTTCTTCGATAGCCATAAGGACTGCTCGCTCTCTAGTGGTTTGCCCTATCCAACTCAAAGCCATCCGTCGCCGCGCACCTCAGTGATACTAAACCCTAGCCGGAGGCAAGCTTGCCTCCGG
>CALMBE010000208.1 GCA_937860165.1 uncultured Planctomycetaceae bacterium | reverse complement strand
CCGCACCTGGTAGGCGGCGCCCGTCAGCGGCAGCGTGCGCGCGAAGCCTTCCTCCGGCACGTCGCGCGCGAGCAGCGCCACCGCCGGGCGCGCCGGGTCGAGCGTGACGCGCGCGCTGCGCAGGAACTCGGCGCGCGCCACCTGCGGCAGGCGCTTCACGCGCTCCTCGAACCGCGGCTCGAGGAACCCGGTCTCGCCCGCATGCGTGGTGCGCAGGTACAGGTCCGCCGGCAGCAGGGCATCCAGCCACTGGCTCACCGAGCTGCGAAACGATGCGACCATGATCGCCATCGCCACCATCAGCGAGAAGCTCGCGCAGAACGGGATCCCGACCAAGATCGCCCAGCACCTCGAGGCCCTGAAGGAACTGGGCGGCCTCGATTCACTCGGGTCGCCCAAGACCGACAACATGTATCACGCGGCTTGGGCGTGGGCGGGCAGCACGCCTTACAAGTCTACCAAGCTCATTGGCGCTCACTTTGGCGGCACCCGTCAGCCGATGGCCGTCTCGTGGCCGAAACGCATCAAGGCAGACCTGACAGCACGTCCGCAGTTTCATCACGTGATCGATGTCGTGCCGACGATCTACGAACTGACGAAGATTACCCCGCCGCGAATCGTGAACGGGTTCGAGCAGGATTCGATCGACGGCGTCAGCATGGTCTATGCCTTTGGCGACGCCAAGGTGCCAGGGACGCGGAAGACGCAGTTCTTCGACATCATGGCCAGCCGCGGCATCTATCATGACGGTTGGTTCGCGAGTGCCCCCGGTCCCCGCGAACCGTGGGTGGGCGGCCTTCCGAAAGGCATCAAGGAATGGTCTCCCCTGACCGACAAGTGGGAACTCTACAACCTCGACGAGGACTGGAGTCAGGCGCATGACCTCGCGGCGACCAATCCGAAGAAACTCGAAGAGATGAAGCTGCTCTTCTTGCTCGAATCCACGAAGAACAAGAACCTGCCCATCGGCGGTGGCCTGTGGTCGACCGCCATGTTCCATCCAGAGGACGCGCCCGCTTCGACCCTCACGGAATGGACCTTCGACACGCCGATCACGCGCATGCCGGAAACCGCCGCGCCCAAGCTCGGCAAGGTGGACAGCCTCGTGGCCATGGATGTGGACGTGCCCGCCAACGCGAACGGCGTGCTCTATGCGCTCGCGGGATTTTCCGGCGGCATCACCTGCTATGTGAAGGACGGCTTCCTGTGCTACGAGTTCAACTTGTTCGAGGTCCAGCGCACGAAGCTCAGGTCCAAGAACAAGCTGCCGACCGGCAAGGTGAATGTGGAAGTCGAATCCAAGCTTGCTGCCAAGATCGGCGGGCCGATGGATGTCACGCTCAGAGCGAATGGCGAAGTCGTGGCGCAGGGCCGCGTGCCCGCAGCGATCTCGCTCCACTTCACGGGCAATGCGACCTTCGACATCGGGACTGACCTCGATTCGCCCGTCTCGCTCGACTACTTCGACCAAGCCCCGTTCGCCTTTAATGGCACCATCGGCACGACGACGATTTCGTATTCCCCCAAATAAAATTCAACATCCAGTGCCGATTACCACCCAACAAGACGGTACTGCAACAACCATTTGCCAAACCAACTCGCAGGAGTATCTCAATGAACTTTGTGTATTTTAAGCGGGGCTCGCTCGTGGCGATCCTGATTGCCACGCTGTGTCATTCACAGTTTGTGCTTGCCGACGATGGTCTTCAAGCCGAGGCCGTGAGGCAATCGCTCACCGGGTTGGCCCAGGCGTTCAACTCGCACGACGCTGCGGCATTCGCCGCCAATTGGACCGAAGGAGCGGTCTACGCCGACCCAGCCAACGGCGTCGAACTGACCGGTCGTGAGGCGATTTTGGAGCACTATGCCACGCTCTTCAAGGAGCAACCACAAGTCACACTGGCTGCCAAGATCACCGACATTGAACTCAAAGGCAATGAACAGGCCTTCGTTCGCGGTACTGCCGAAGTCACCAGTGGCAAGGAGAAGTCGTCGCTAAGCAGCTTCTTGGCGGAGTTGGCCCTGCAGGATGGTAAGTGGCTTGTCGTCTCCGTTGAGGAAAGCGACCTTGACCCCCTCGAAGACTTGGCCTGGCTGGTCGGCAGTTGGAAAGACGACGGCACCGGCCCGAGCATCGCATCGACTTTCGCCTGGGACGCGGGAGGTCGTTCGCTAGTTCGCAAGTATTCGATCACCGAAGAAAATGGCGAACAGAAATCGGGGACGCAATATATCGTGTGGGATTCAGGCCTCGGGCAGATTCGCAGCTGGGTCTTCAGCAGCAGCGGGACTGTGGGCCAGGGAGAGTGGGAGCAACACGAAGATCGCTGGGCAATTCACTGGACCGCCACGCTCGCCGATGGCCGACCTGCTTCCGCGACGCAGGTGATAACACCCGTCGACGAGGACTCATTCCAAGTCGAGTGGACGGATATCGATATCGATGGCGACATGCGACCTTCGACCGACAAGATTATCGTGCGGCGAGTCGTTGCCGCGTCAGCGAATTCGGAGGGTACCCCCCATGAATAATCGAATCAATCGAACACGGTGTGGAATTGTGGCTTCGCTGGTGGTGGCGGTCTTCGCCTGGACGGCCAGTGACTTAGGTGCGATCGGTGGCCGTGGTGGTGGAGGAGGAGGTCGTGGCGGTGGTGGTATGCGTGGTGGTGGAGGCGGTGGAGGAGGTGGTGGTGGAGGCGGGGGCAATCGCGCCCCAGCCCGGCCGGCACCTAGGCCCGCACCCCGACCCGCTCAACGTCCGACTTCGCTTCCCGCGAACCGGCCCGTTTCCCGGCCACAAACTTTGCCTTCAGCGCGCCCAGGAAACAGTGGACTGGGCAATCGACCTAGCGGACATCCTACCACGAGACCGGGCGGTGGTTCGGTCCCTGACTTCGGTGGCGGCGGCGGCAGTCCATTTCAAAACAAACGCCCCAGTGGTGACCTTGCCAATCGATTGCCAGGTAATCGCCCCAATACTCTCCCTGGAAATCTCCCTGGAAATCGCCCCGGTGGTCGTCCTACGACGTTACCGGGTAATCGAGTGCCCGGAAATATTGCGAATCGCCCTCCCGGCGGTCGACCGGGCCGTCCCACCACCTTGCCTGGCAAGGTCAATCCCGGGCAACTGGGCGACTTCCTCGGCATCGATGGCGTGCGACCCGGAGCGCAGCGTCCCAGTTGGCAGAATCTGGATCGCAACCGCGTTACATCGATTAACAATCAGTGGAACGTAGCGATCAACAATCATCAAAACAACTTCCGCCAGTGGAATCAGCTCCATCCGGAGCGGGGTCGTTACTGGAACCATTGGGGTACCGGAGTTCGCAACCGTTGGACGACGTTCCCCACGCGACCCTGGTTCAACGATCAGTGGTGGGGCTCACACCCCATTCGCCACGGCTACTGGCACTACAGCTATCTCAATCGGCCATGGCGCTATTGGTGGGCCGTCCCTACCTGGAATGCAGTATCTAATTGGTTCACCCCCTGGGGTTGGGGACAGGACGACTATTACTATTACGACTACGGCACCGGGGGCAATGTCTCCTACGAAGACAATCGAGTCACGATCGATGGTCAGGATGTTTGCAGCACCGAGGAATTCGCCCAATCGGCTGCGGAATTGGCGACCGTGGAACCACCCGCCGACGACACGACCGCCGCGGCGGCGGATTGGTTACCTTTAGGAACGTTCGCACTCTCAACTTCGCCCAACGACTCCGAGGCCACGCGCATCGTGCAACTTGCGGTAAATAAGGAAGGAATCGTCAGCGGCACGCTTTACAATTCCAAAACAGATCGGACCGACACGGTGCAGGGCCAAGTCGACAAACAAACCCAACGCGTGGCGTTGATGCTTGTTGATCGCACGGAGGTAGTACTCGAAACCGGATTGTACAATTTGACGCAAGCCGAAGCCCCGGCCATGATCCACTTTGGCACGGAGAAATCCGAGCAAGCCCTCTTAGTGCGGCTGGAGGAACCCGAGGACACCGACGAGGGGAGTTAGTTTGAAGGACTTCGGAGCACCTGAGGGTGTCCGGAAATAAACTTCGAGAAAATAATCCCAATCGTCATTCCCGCGCAGGCGGGAATCTAGAGAACTGGATTCCCGCCTGCGCGG
>CALMBE010000207.1 GCA_937860165.1 uncultured Planctomycetaceae bacterium | reverse complement strand
CCGGAGTACCAGCGTGAGCATGGCACCCCAAAGTGAAAAAGTGATCGGCCCTGCAAGGTATTCCGAAGTTCCGGCAATTCGGGTAGAAGGCGCGAGTTGCGAGGCGCGAGCAAATTTATTCAAACGCGCGCCTCGAAACTCGTAACTCGCAACTGGTCATGCCGGAACTGCGGAGTACCTTGTTCCGGCCTACTATCTTCCAGCCACTAGCCACTTACCCCCACTCCCCATGCGTACTGATCGATCTATTCTCGAGCGTGCCGGGATTGCCAGCGGATTGCTGAGCGAGGCGCAGATTGATCGAGCGTGGCAGGTGTTGGTCGAATCGTTGCCCGCTGAAGAAGTGGCCATCGACGAAATCTCCGACGATCAGCTTGCCGCGCAGATGATCGCATTAGGCTATCTCAACCGTTGGCAGGCCGAGCAACTGCGGCAAGGTCGCACGAAGTTTAATCTGGGGGCCTACCGCATCCTCGACGCCGTTGGCCACGGTGGGATGGGCTGGGTATTCAAGTGCGAGCACAGTCTCTTGGGTCGCGTGGAAGCGATCAAAGTGCTCCCCAAGAACCAAACCAATCCGGCTTCAATCGCCAGTTTCTTGAGAGAGATTCGCGCCCAGGCACAGCTCAATCATCCGAATCTAGTACACCTGACCTACGCCGACACGGACGGCGAGACTTATTTCTTGGTTACCGAATTCGTACCCGGCACCGATTTGCGGAAGATGGTGCGGCACTACGGTCCGCTTTCGATGAGCGAGGCAGCGGTGATCATTTCTCAAGCAGCCGAGGCCTTGGCCCATGCCCATAGTCGGGGGCTGATTCACCGCGATGTCAAACCGGGAAACCTGCTCATCACGAGCGACGGAAAAACCAAACTCGCAGACCTGGGACTTGCCTATTTTTATGCAGACGACCTCCAGAAAGGTCCGACGAAGCCACGGCATATTGTCGGAACGGCAGATTATTTGGCCCCTGAAATCATCGTTTCTCCGGAGATCTTGCGGACCGTCAGCGACATCTATTCACTCGGTTGCACTTTGTATTACGCAGTGACTGGAAAGGTACCGTTTCCGGGGGGAGATACCGCCGACAAGCTCCGTCGCCATCTCGATGAGATGCCCCTCTCGCCCCAGAAACTCAATCCAAGTCTCTCCGAGGAGTTCGTGCGTTTGATCGCGGCGTTAATGGAAAAGCGACCAGCGGATCGAGTCTCCACAGCCGAGGAAGTGGCGTTCTTACTCAAACCATGGATCACTGGTACAGCCGACACCACCGAGAAGCGACTTGGATCGAGGACTCAATTGACCAGTACCATGCCTCCTGTAAGCTCCATGGCCGATACCTTGCCGAGCGGATTCGAGCAAAGCGAAACTCGCAATCAGCAGGAAGAAAGTACCGACTCGAGTCCCTTGCAGGGGGCTACCTTGCCGCAGGTGTTTGAACGAAAACGGGCCAAACGCCTCGAAGACATCCGTCTGGGTGTTCAGCGCCAAGAGAACTTGCCACTCCACTCGCTCTCGATGGATCGAATTGTAACGGTCCTGGTGACCGTGGCAGTAATTGCAGCCATGGCGGCTTTGTATTTTATCTTTGCCGGTGGCGAGTGACCGATTCGTTCAGGAACAAGAGAATTTTCACCACGGAGGAACGGAGGGCACTGAGAATCGAGGGAGTCTGGGGATATATCCGACGCGGTAACGAACGATTTCTCTTGGGTGCCACTGGCTTTGCCAGTGTCTTTCCGATCAATCCCAGTTCACAAGTCCTAAAGCAAAGACACTGGCATAGCCAGTGGCACACGAATCCCTCGCTACCGACCGCAGGGAATAAAGCACCGGGAAAGAATAGCCCGGTCGTCGTACCTAACCGAACAGTTGCACTACAGGCGATCCCTCATTGCCCAATGTGAATGGTCTGCCATCGGGAGAAACAATTTGCTCGTCATGGGGTAATCCCATCGCGTAGGCAATCGTGCTATTGAAATCTTGCACGGAAACGGGATCCTTCTCGACCTGGCGGGCCTCGGCGTCCGTTTCTCCGTAGACAGTGCCCCCCCGAACTCCACCACCCGCCAAGACACACGTAAACGCCCCTGGGTGGTGATCGCGACCCGCGTTCTGATTGATGTCCGGTGTGCGTCCGAATTCCGTGGCGACCACGACCAACGTCTCGGCAAGCAGCCCGCTTGAATCGAGATCTTCCAGCAAAGCCGCGACTGCTTGGTCGAGTACGCGAGCCCGACCGGCCATGCTGCCGAACAAGTTATTGTGCATGTCCCAACCCCCGAACACGACTTCCACGAATCGAATCCCGCGGCTCACGAGTCGGCGTGCCAACAGACACCCGAGACCTAGTTCATTGTCACCATACTTTTGGCGGACCTCTTCTGTCTCTTGGTTCACATCGAATACGCTGAGCTCGTCACTCCGCATCAAGCTGATCGCTTCTCGATACAGATCGGTATAGCCAGCTACCGCTTGGGTGCGGTATTTATTCTTGAAGGCGTGGTCGAATTGCGCGGCAAGCGCCATCCGATCGTCGAATTGTTCAGCCGAGAGATATTTGGGGGGCTGCGAATTTTCGAGACCGCGGCGGACATCTCCGATCGGTACCGGCATGAGCTGCGATCCGAGATATCCCGCGCCTGGATGCCCCGAACCTCCTCCGATCACCACGCTTCCCGGAAGAATGTCGTTTCCCCTGCCCGCGAGCTGTTGTATCCACGGCCCTAGTGCGGGGTGCCTCGTGGAGGCAATTTCGGGGTAACCGGTTCGCATCAGGTATTTGCCGCCGTCGTGGTCACCGGTCTGTGTGTTCACCGAACGGACTAACGCCAACTGGTGCATGCGCTGCGCGAGGCTCGGCAAGTGTTCTCCGAATTTCACACCGGCCACATTGGTATCGAGCGTTTTGGTCTCCCCTTGCACCTTGCTCCCAGGCTTGGGATCGAAGGTATCGAGTTGGCTCATCGCCCCATCCATGAAAAGGTAAATGACCTGCTTGGCATGGGTCTTGGTTTTAGTGACTGCCATAGCCGACTGCATCGCCAGTGGCAGAAAACTGACACCCAGCAACTGCCGAGCCACGTTCTCCATGAAGCAACGTCGAGACACCTCCGAGATTGAGTTCGTATTGAAAAGTGTCATGATCGGAGCATCTTTCTCATTGAATAAACAAGAATTCACGCGTGTTCAGGAGGGCCCAGATCACGTTGCCGTATCCTGCCGGGCCATTGTACTCGATCTCTTCGGCAGCGAGCTTGTAGTCGGAGCGAGCTGGCTTGCGACCCAAGATGCTCAGAAAGATCACATCGATCTGATCGCGTGTGTTGGCAGCGCTGGCTACTTCGTCGTAGATCACCGTTCCTTCGTACAACAACTTGTGTGAGATCGGTCCATTGAACATTGTGAGAATTTGAGGAACATGTCCGTCGGTGCAGTTTCCCTCGATGATTTCACGATCGCTTTGACCGAACTGTCTCAGAAAATGTGACGGAGGCAAGGGGAGGGGAAGCTCGGAAGCCCGGGCCAATAACAATCCCTCATGGGTGAATTTCTTGTTGAGTTGGGCCTCGGGTCCTTCGCCGCGAACTTTGTCGACGTTATTGGCTTGAAGCAACAGGCCTTCCACGGTCGCGGTT
>CALMBE010000206.1 GCA_937860165.1 uncultured Planctomycetaceae bacterium | reverse complement strand
ACAGACCCGGGCGGGCCGCTTTGGTACCGTCGCTCGAAAGATCACCGTAAAAAGCCCGGTGGATGTTGTAAGGGCGAATGTCGGCAATCGCCACCACGTCGATATAGTCGGGATTCAGTGCCCCGATCAGCACTCCTCCCTCGTCACCCGTGCCGATAATTCCCACCCGCAGGCGGTCGTTCTTGATCGCCCCGTAGTTGAAATACAAACTCCCGAGGGTCGCACCGGTCGCGGCCCCTCCCAGGACGGTCCCTTTGAGAAAGTCGCGCCGCGTGGCACCGGTCGCTTCGAGAAAATTCTGCTTGCCGACTTCTTTTTCTTCGGGTGTAAGATTCATCGTTCAAGTTCCATAAGTTGGAGAGGGGCAATTTAATTAGCCCGCGAATTACGCGAATAGTCGCGAATAAGACAAATTACAATTCTTTCACGCACCGAAAGGTATTTCCCAAGTGTGTCGTAAAGTTCATTTTCATAAGCAGTACTAGGATTTCTGGCGTTCGCGTTTTTTGGCGTGTTTCGCGGGCATAAATTACGATTTGTTGGGTTGCTGCTTGCGCTTAGTCCACCAGCGGTGAATGATGCCATCGAGCCCGGCATATTTTCCGGCACACGATACAGCCAACAGCACGAGGGCCGCGAATTCGGCGAGTTGATAGTAGAAAAACTCCGCCCGGGCGCCAGCCACCCACGGCGGTTGCGAAGCCATCACCAACAGTAAGAATCCAGCCGCTGCCAATGCCGCCAAGGGGGTGAAAATCCCAGCGAGCAAACACAGCCCAGCACCTGTGACCACGCAGGCCACCAGCCGATTGTTGCGCTCCATTTTCTTCGCCTGGGGATCCGCGACGATGTTCTCCACGCGATCGGCCAAGGTCGTTTCTCGATGTTCGGTGGAAAGAACACCTTTCAGATCGTCGGCCAAGAAGGTGTCGAATTGCTTGACCTCCGCTACCCACCGCAACGGAGTGCGGGCGGTTTCGGCTTCCTTGGTCGCCAAGCGTTCTGTGCGGAAGGGAATTTCGGTGGCACCTGTTTCGAGTTTCGCTTGCTTGACTCGCCACAATTCGTGCTGATAGGCCTGGATATCGAGTGCATTTTCCGCCAGGAAGTCCGCTAAGTTAAGTTCTTGTTTGAGGAGCGCAGCCTCGCCCACTGCACGTTCGGCCTTACTGAGTTGTTTGAGTGCCAGAAATCGCTCGGCGGTTTGTTTCCAGTCAGAGCGGATTCGTTCAGCCCAAGCAGCCCCTGGAACAAAGTCCACAAACTCCGGGACTGTGGGCTTCCCCGCGGTCAGTTCCTTCTGCCGTCGGGCGACATACCGCGTCACCCAGGCCGTAAGTTTCTCGAGATCGCGGGGAGTCATTTCCTTCGCCACCGGGAGGTGCTTCCGCCAATCGTGCGTCGTGGGGGCTTGGTTCTGGAAGAAACTCGCCAACGGGCCTTTCGCACCATTCAGAAATCCTTCGTTGATGGCGGCGAATTTGGGCGAGATCTGCCACTCCTGGCTTCCCGCATCGTAATCGAACTTTTTCATCCCTTCGCTGAAAAAGTGCCATCCGATAACCAATCGCAAAAACACCAACGCGGCAATCCAGGACCAGGCGCAGCACGACGATGCCGACTGGCAATTGGAGGCTGGACTTGCTGGTTTCGGAGCAACCACGATGTTTGTCCTCGGTTGGTGTTCGCGCATCTGGGAAAGCGTTCTATTCTAAAGGGTGCAATCAAGATTCTCCAGGGCCTCGAAACCACCCATCCCGAGAACCCCATTACCAGATTACTGAGCTTTCAACATGCGTATCGTCCTTTGCTATCCTGTCGAACTGCGCCACCTTGAGAAAATCCAAGCCGCGTGGCCAGGTGCCGAAATCATTGCCGCCGGGCAGGAAAGGATCGCCCAGGAACTTCCCAAGGCGGATATCTTCTGTGGGCACGCCAAGGTACCCGTCCCCTGGGAGGAAACGATCGCCCGGGGCAAATTGAAATGGATCCAATCCTCCGCTGCCGGCATGGATCACTGCTTGGTTCCCGCGGTGGTTGCCTCGGACATACCTGTGACCAGCGCCTCAGGGGTCCTGGCCAAACAGGTTGCCGATCACACGCTGGCCCTCTTGGCTGGCATGCTCCGCGACTTGCCGACCTACTTCCGAGCACAGCAAAAAAAAGAATTCATCCGCCGACCGACCCGCGATTTGCACGGCGCCCGGATTGGTATCGTCGGCATGGGAGGCAACGGACGCCGACTGGCCAAGGTACTCAAGCCGTTTGAAACTACAATCCTGGCAACCGACTGGTTTCCTGAAAACAAGCCCCGGGAAGTCGATGAGCTCTTGCCCGCGGACCAACTCGATGCGATCCTCCCCAGAATCGACATCCTGATCCTCGCGGCTCCGCTGAACGATTTCACCCGCGACCTGATCGACGAGCGCCGCCTGCGAATGCTCCCCGCCGATGCCGTGCTAGTCAACGTGGCCCGCGGTCCGCTGGTGGTGGAAGACGATTTAGCGCGGGTCCTGAAGTCAGGACACTTGTGGGGCGCTGCCACGGATGTCACCTACGAGGAGCCGCTGCCCGAATCGAGCCCGTTGTGGGATATTCCCAACCTGATTATCACGCCGCATGTGGGGGGCCAGCGCGCGAGCCGCATCGACGACATGACGAAACTCTTCCTGGAAAACTCGCGACGCTTTCAAGCTGGCGACACACTCATCAACCGCGTAGATAAAATCCTCGGTTTTCCAGAACAAGGAGCGATTCTTTTTAGTCCTTAATTCGATTCAGGCCGATTTTTCCCCGCGAGTGGGGACTAGATTGTAGGCCGGAACAAGGTACCCCGCAGTTCCGGCATGACTTAGGGCCGATAACTTTTTCAAGATGTGGGTGCCATGGCCACGGAGGTACTCCGACGCGGCCATGCTTGCTCGGAGATTCTCATGCCCACAATGGAGTACCAGTGTGGGCTCGGCACCCTAGAGTGAAAAACTGATTGGCCCTGCGTGACTCACCCGCGCTGCCGGAACTGCGGAATACCTTGTTACGGCCTACGACTTTTCGTCGTGCCGTCGTGGTTCAATTGAATTGATACACGGAGAATGATTGAGTAACCTCTGAGTGCCCTCCGTGGCTCGGTGGTACTTCTGAATTTGTGAACTTCTTATCTGCACTGCCTCAGGTGTCCAGTCAGAATCGCCGAAAAAAGTATTTTTCTGGCATGAAAATAGCGGCGAATTGTGATCTAGCCCCCTTGGAAACCTCCAAGATATGATTCACATCTGCTGGGTGGCAATTATCATAACGGATTGGAGGCCCCCTCGCCGCGAACGATTCGCCCCACCCTCGGCCTTCCAAATCTTGAGCATGCCTGCCAGTTGCTTACCTTGTTGCAACTACTATTTATCACCCCGAGATTTTATTACGGATGAATCCTTCGACGACGATTCTGCAAGGAACGCGGACGATCACATTCAACGGCGAACAGTCGCGCCGTTGTCCTAATGAATTATTTGAGCGATACGACCGCCTGCTCAACACCCAATACATTGGGTGGACGGAGCATTTGCGCTTTCGCCGGTTGCTCGGCCGCGGAGGCCAGGGTTTGGTCTACCTGACTGATCGGCGCGGCTCCGATGGATTCACACTTCCGGTGGCACTCAAAGTGTTTTCCCCCGAGCGGTTTAGCTGCCAATTGAGTTACGATCGCGCGATGGAGCGCATCGCGGAAGTCGCCAGTTGCGTGGCCAAGATTCAACACGACAATCTGCTCGACGTGCAGAATTTTACCGAACGCAGCCGCATTCGCGTCATGGAAATGGAATGGGTCGACGGTTATGACCTCAACGACTTGTTGACCCCGGCGATGCTCTCGCGCGTGCAGCAACGAGTCAACAATCGTCGCTGGAAATACATCAACGATGTGATCGTTACCGCGGGGCCCTTGCGACCTCGGCTCAAGCCCGGTGTGGCCGTGGCGATCATTCGTCAATGCTTGTCCGCTTTGGCGGCACTGCATCGGGAACGGATCATTCACGGCGACTTAAAGCCCTCCAATATCATGATTAAGCGTACCGGGCACCCGAAGATTGTCGATATCGGGTCTGCGCTGCAACTGGATAATATGCCCGAGCAGCGGACATGTACCCCCCAATATGCCGCGCCCGAAATGCTCGAACGGAATGAATTCACTCCCCGGGCAGACCTGGCCAGCCTCGGCTATGTGTTGATCGAAATTTTGGCTGGCAAACCGTTGTTCGCGGGGCTCAATAACTTGGGTGAGTTGCTCGAGGCCAAGTGGACGCTCCCGCAAAGGTTGGATCAAATTCTTCCCGACGATGTCGCCGACAGTGATCTCTTGCTGAGCATCTGCCGACGACTTACTGCCCCAGACCCCGGGTTGCGCTTCAAGTCCGCTGAGGAGGCCGATACCGGTATTGGTGGATTAGCCGAGTTCCAACGCACCCTAGTCATGGGCGATTTGGCTAGCGAATACGAGAATGAGCTCCGCGTCTGGCTCGAAGAACTCGACTGATTTCCCTAGATTTCTTCGTCTTTTGACTCGCTAGCTGATTTCTCCGGATTGACTCCGGCGTGTGAGCGTGGCAAGCTATCGCCTTGGCTGTCATTCCCGCGCAGGCGGGAATCCAGTGCGGGGGTTTAGCGTGAACAACTGGATCTCCGCCTGCGCGGGGATGACGAGTTTGCCCGAGATCGCCCTATCTCAATGACAATTTTACAGTTGATCGGTCCTGAGGATTTCAGGGCCTAGAAAAGTCTCTCTGCCCCCGGGCGGATTTCGCCTCCTGGATAATGGAGTTAGCAGATGAAAACATTATTCCTAGTGCTTGGTCTTCTTATCACGAGCCAGGTTGGTAACTTAGGGGATCGTTATCAGGTCGAAGCCACCGCACTCCCGGCTGAATTCGATGTCGCCGCAGTCGAGGAGTCTTCCCTGGCGGATTCACCGGGTACCAATCCGGCTCTCGATCCCGTCCAAGATTCCACACCGTTGACCCCGGCTGCTCCCGCACAGCCCGCCACGAGATCCGGGGAAAAAAGTGCCACGGAATCCCCGAAAACGAACGACTACTTCGATATCGACAACCTCGGTGCGACCCCCCCCAGCACCATTTCCCAACAATCGGCAGCCGTAGAACCTCGGTTAAAAGAACAACCCGCCGAATCCCCGACAACCTTGATAGAAGGTTTTGGCAAAGCGCCCGTGAGCGACAAACTTGTCGGTACGCCACTTTCGTTGGCGAGTGTTCTTACGGGGGCTGCCACGCGAGCCGAGCAGTCCGAGCGCGTCGAAGCCTATTGGGAATTGTCACGGGCGATTTTGGAATACAATTTGGCTGTGCGGGAAAAGACCGAACTCGCTGCCCTGCGGCAGGGAATCGGTGCCCCGACGATTGCCTGGGACGCGGCGCTCAAGTCGACAGAAGCCGACTTCCGGTTAGCACAGGCTGCCGTGCGTGGTGCCCAGGCCCGACTGGTTGGCTTACTGCATAGCGCGGCAACGCCCTTGTCCCCTTTGCCCAGCGACTTGCCCTTCTGTGGAGTCTACGAAACTCGGTACAAGGAAATTTTTCGCAATCAACAATCCGCCGCTGCGGCGAGCTTGGATGAAATCTTGTCGCTTACGTTTGCCGAGATCAACCAACGCTCGACGGAAATCGGACGCGCCCGGCAATGGAT
>CALMBE010000205.1 GCA_937860165.1 uncultured Planctomycetaceae bacterium | reverse complement strand
AGCTCCAGGCGTAGCTGGCTTCGATCGAGGTACGCGCGGCGGACACGCCGCCCGAGCCCGCGACCGGCTTCAGCGTGCGGTCCTTGTCGTCCCAGGCATGCACCGAGGAGACGCGGATCGCCTCGTGCTGCGAGACGAAGCTGTAGCAGGTGTTGAGGATCTGCACCGGCGAGGGCGCCCGCCCGTTCAGCGATTCGACGATGGCCGCGGCCGCGATCTTGGCGTGACTGTTCGCCATGCTCGCCGACTTGGGCATCGCCGCCGCGGACAGCGTGGCGTCGCCCAGCACGTGCACGCCGGGGGCCGCCTTCGATTCCATGGTGCGCCAGTCGACGTCGCACCAGCGGTTGTTGGTGGTGATGAGGCCGGCCTTCTGGGCGATGTCGCCGGCGCGGTGCGGCGGGATGATGTTCAGAATGTCGCCCTTCACGTCCTCCACCTCGAGCTTGATCGTCATGCTGGCGGCATCGACGCCGACGGCCTTAGCATTGCCGCGGTACTCGAGGATTCCCGGATAGAGGTCGCGCCACGCCGCCTTGAACAGGCCGCCCTTCGAGGTCACATCGGGGTTCGCGTCGAGCACCAGCACCTTGGAGCGCGGCTTGGCCTGCTTGAGGTAGGCCGCGACCATGCTCGCGCGCTCATAGGGCCCCGGCGGGCAGCGGTAGGGCGCGAGCGGAATGGAGAGGACATAGACGCCGCCGTCGCGCATCTGCTCCAGCTGGCGGCGCAGTTCGACGGTCTGCGGCCCCGCCTTCCAGGCGTGCAGCACGCGGCCGGCCTGCATCGCTTCCTCGTAGCCCTGGATGTCGCCGAAGGTGAAGTCGATGCCGCGATAATCGTTGTCGATAGTCTTGGGGAGGTGGACGACGGGAATGCGATGGGCATCGAGCGGCAAGCGCTCCTGGAACATCTTGAACTTGTTGGCGGTCTTGAGGGTGTCGTCGCCACCGATCGACACTAAGAGATCGACACCGATCGAGCGGAGAGCTTCGTAGACAGTTTTGAGCGGAGCACTCTTTTCGGGGTCGCTCAAATGCGAAGGGTGCGACACCAATTTGCCTGGATTCGCGCGGGCAGTACCGATCATGATGCCCTGGGAATTGCGCGTCCGTCCGAGCATTTTGTGATTCACCATCACATAATCTCGGCCTTCGACCAAGGTGTTGGAAGGAGTGTAATTGACCAGCGCGGAATACCCGTGCTTGATGCCGACGACTTCGATCTCGTTGCGGAGAAAGGCCGTCGCGGCGGCGGAGATCACCGCATTTGCAGCGGGTGCCGGGCCACCAGCAAAGAGAATTGCCGCACGGCGGAAATTGTGCAACATCTTGGGGGGACGCGACAAAGTATTTTCAGGCATGGTACGAACATTCTCAAAAATCATGGTGAGGCAAGACTTGCGCCTTACAGGGAACTATTCCTGCTGCTGGTTTTCCGAGGGTGAATTGTAGCCGAAACCAGTCACGCACGTCATCCCCGCGCAGGCGGGGATCAGGGCCAATGACTTTTTCACAATGGCGGGTGCCATGGCCACGGCGGTACTCCGCTGTGGCCATGTTTTCTCGACTATTCACATGCCCACGCCGGAGTACCAGCGTGAGCATGGCACCCCAAAGTGAAAAAGTGAACGGCCCTGAGGCGGGGATCCAGTATTTCACGCTCTAATCTCCGCACTGGATTCCCGCCCCTGCCTCCGCGAGGGGCAAGCTCTGCGCGGGAATGACTACTAAGTCAAACCGAAAACTGATCGGCCCTGAGTCAGGCACACCAAGCCGGAGGAACACTTTCCCCCGAGTCTCCCGGACCAAAGTGTTGGTCCGGCTGGGGGGTGATTTTTGGATAGGGACAAACCTTTAGCCGAAGGTAAAGGACCGCTCGATGAAAGTCGTGTCGATTCGGCCCTCGGCGAACGCACTGTGGCTGAGGATTTCCTGGTGCAGGTCCACGGTGGTTTTAATGCCCTCGATGCGAAGCTCGGAGAGCGCCCGCTGCATGGTGCGGATCGCCTCGGCCCGGGTGGGTTGATGGACAATCAGTTTCCCGATCATGGAGTCGTAGTGCGGGGGGACCACGTAGCCGCTGTGGGCGTGCGAATCGAAGCGCCCCCCAAAGCCTCCGGGGACGATCAATTGCTCTATTTTCCCGGGCGAGGGGCGAAATTTGTTACGGGGGTCTTCGGCGTTGATTCGGCACTCGATGGCGGCACCTCGTTGCACGATATCCGCTTGCGACATGCTCAGCGGTTCACCCGAGGCAATCAGAATTTGCTGCTTGATGAGGTCGATTCCGGTAATCATTTCGGTAACGGGATGTTCGACCTGAATGCGGGTGTTCACTTCCATGAAGTAGTAATTCCCCTCTTTGTCGACGATGAACTCGACCGTCGCGGCATTGGTGTAGTTGGCCTGTTGGATGAGTCGCGTCGCAGCAGCACACATGGCATCGCGGGTGGCTTGGTCGATGCTGGTGCTGGGGCTTTCCTCGATGAGCTTTTGATGCCGGCGCTGGACGGAACAATCGCGTTCCCAGAGATGTACGATATTGCCATGATGGTCAGCCAGGACTTGGACTTCGACATGGCGGGGGTGTTCGATGTACTTTTCGAGATAAACGGCACCGTTTCCAAAGGCGGCTTCGGCTTCGGTGCGGGCCTGTTGGAAGGCCGACTTGAGTGCCAAGTCGTTCGCGGCGACGCGCATCCCTTTCCCGCCCCCGCCGGCAACCGCTTTGATCAGAACTGGAAAGCCAACCTCATGAGCGAAGCTGAGGGCTGCTTCAGCGGATTCTACGATTCCGTCACTACCAGGCACCACGGGGACCTGGGCCTTTTTGGCCATGTTGCGAGCAGCATTTTTGTCGCCTAGTTGGGCCATCGCTTCAGGTTGCGGGCCGATGAAGTCGATATTGCAGCTTCGGCAAATTTCGTTGAAGTGGGCGTTTTCGGACAGGAAGCCATAGCCAGGGTGGATGGCCTGCACGTTGCCAACTTCCGCTGCGGAAATGACGTTGGCGATTCGTAGATAACTGTCCGAAGCCCGCGCGGGGCCGACGCAGTACGCGCCGAACCGCAACATTACCTTCCCCGAGTCAGACAGCACCTCCTGGAAGGACCTCAGCTACCGCACCGGTTTCATCTATGACCTGCGCGGTAACGGCAAGACGGCTGTCAAGGTGTCGTTGAACCGCTACGTCACGGCCGACAAAGTCGACTTTGCGGTGTTGAATGAACCGGCCAACACATCGGTCGCCAGC
>CALMBE010000204.1 GCA_937860165.1 uncultured Planctomycetaceae bacterium | reverse complement strand
AGTGGTGCTTCGCAAGGTCGAATAGTTCGAGATTGACCGAGAAACTCCGCACAGGTAGGCACCTAAGTTAGCAGAACAACATGGCCGAAAGGGATAACTAATCGCGGAACTAGAGGATCGCCAATGCGTCGGCTTCGCTGTCTTTGATCTGAAAGAGTTTGTCCAAATTGGTGATGGTGAAAACTTGGAAAATTTCCGGGGTGATATTGGTCAGAATTAACTGGGCCCCGTTTTTCTTCGAGCGTTTCTCGAAAGTGATTAATTTCCCCAGTGCAGCGGAGGACAGGAATTCAACTGCCGAGAAATTGAGGACAATCTTGCGACGATTATCATTCTCCACCAAGGCGAAAAGTTCATCGCCCAATTCTTGGATCGCTTCGGGATCAATAATTTTTTGATCCTTAAAGCGAACAACGCTAACCTGAGCGGACTCACTCACATCGATTCGACGCATTATGTTACTCACCTGCTAAAACTGTAAACACTCAACGGAAATATTCCCACCTGGCGAGATCGAGCCAGCCAATCCGATGCAAATGGTGGGCTCGGGAAAATCCAATTAGAACCGGACAAACCCGATAATATCCCACTTCGGAAGAGTGTCAAGCATGCTGCCGACTTGGGAAGAAGATTGCAAAGTCAGGTGAACCGCCAAGGAGACCAAGATCGCGAAGAAAGAATTTTTTTAACCTCGAATCCACACAAATCACACGAATGAATTATTCGTGAAATTCGTGATGATTTGTGGTTCCCCTGTTTTCTCTCGCCAGACTTGGCGATCTTGGCGCTTCAAATATTCGACTTTGCAGTTCTCCTGTCGACTTGAGGCCAGTGAGTCCTCGATAGTCTGAGGCTCAATTGAGTATTTGGCCAGGGGCAGGTGGTGGACTGGCGGATTTGTAGACGGCTCGGTTAATCAGCAAATAGTTTCTTCCGTTGAACTCGGTAATCACCCCACTCACGCTCCAGCGAATACTCTCCGCTTCATCGGAGGTCTTTAATGTTCGCATGACACGTTCCAGGCTCAGGTTGGGAAGGGCAGAGAGTTCCACAGAATCGCTGGTAACAAAAACAGCCAACTCCCCATCTTGGCGAAAGAAGCCGGTGTGATCAGATAGCACAGCACCTTCCCTCATCCGATACTTGGCGGTGCCTTCGCTTTGGGCCTTATTCGGTGCGATTGAATTGCTAGTCGCAGCTGCGGGAGTTGCGGCATCTTGGGCGAGCGAGAAGACCCCCAAAGAGCCTAAGCAGCAGACCAAGAGCAAAATAAAATTTGGGCGCGCCCAATATTTGCAAGTCATCATAGTGTTCCTCGATCTAGTTGATCGCTTGAGTCGCCCGCCGGGTATATCTTATTCGTTACGCAAAGTTCATGAGCCGTAGGCGCTAGTGCTTTGTCACAGCTTAATTTTAGGATTAGCCGCAGGGCGCTAGCCCCCGGTTGGAGCTACATAAACCGGGGGCTAGCGCCCTGCGGCTGATCTGCTCAATCCCAACTTTTAGCTGTGACAAAGCACTAGCCTCGGATTATTTGAGTTATCGATCATCCAAGTGCAATTCACCCGACGCTAGCGCGTTCGGCTCACGTTTTCGAGACAAAGCCTAATTCACTATCCAGATTTTTTCATTGCCAAACTATGGAGCACGAGCACCGACCCAACGGACAACAAACACCATCCCAACCATTCCGGCGGACTGATCACTTTTGGGGGCAAAGCACCCATGTCGCTGGTAAACGACACCATGGTGGCCGAAGTCCCCGAAGAATGAGTTCGCTCGGCCAGAAACCGAGTTGCCTCGGCGTTGAGAGTGTAGGAGCTCACCATCCGAAGCTGTGCGCCAACAAGTAGGATCATCACTCCCAGGAAGAAATATTGGTTTCGATTGAATTCCACGATAGTGACCTTCTGCAAGCAGGATCTGGGTCTTAGTCTGGAACTCCCCGTTCCTGGCCAATAGTTCGTAGGTTTCCCTAGGAAAAATATCGAATTTGAGTACACGACAACTACAGTCTCTCAGCGAGTTAACCAGTCGTGGGGATCGTAAGAATCAAGACGCCCGCAAGGAAGTTTCCGATTGCATGTCGGTTCCCAGAAAAGCTGCGTCTGTTTTGAGGCTGCTAACGCGATCTTCCCTGGAGCAGCCGATCGATTCCTTTCTCCAAAGTATCGTCGATGGCCCCATCCAAGAGCTCTTTTCTGTTGGAATTGACCAAAGCTGCGGCGATTTCAGCGTGGCTGGCCCAATCGGCGATGCCGAAACCGCGAATATCTGCGTAGGTCGCAGCCAATTGGGCGTGAACCTTGGGTATCACGTGAAAGCCGTCCTGGGCTCGGAGGATGTGATAATTCATAGCCCCATAGATCAGCAATCCGCCCGTGAATACTCCGGTAACGAAAGAAAAGATGCGTTTCATAACGAGCGGCCTGCGAGGGTTTCAACTGGTGATCTGAACGAAACGATTTTGCAAAGTCTTGCGACCGCAACGCGAGCGGAAATTGGCTGCCGAGCCTGGCAATAGTTCTACGCTGGGGTATCCACGGAATTGGATTATTTCCTGTTTTTCTAAGCGGAAGTTGCTGAATTTAACGAATATTCCGGAATTCAACGATATTGCAGGTATTATACGGCAGGTTTGCTTGACTTGAGCCCGGGAGTCTATCAATCCTGGAGAATAGTTCGGCAAATTTCGCCAATTTGCTTTGTGCGCCCTAAATTTCCATACCGGTTCTTTTCAGAATTGGTGTTCGCAATCCATTCGACTTCAGATTCGTATCCCCCTATGCGCGACTTGGCATTTCATACCTGCTGGCGACGCTCATTCCCCGTGAGCTTGACGATCTTCGCTTGCGCGCTACTGGGTTGTGACGGGGGGACCAGGCACCCGATTCCAAAAAGCGGGGAAAGTGAACGCTCGATCTATGCCTTGGGGCGACTGGAGCCCGCCACGGGAATTATTTCGATTAGCGCTGTGCCAGGCGAGCGGCTCAAGGAACTCGATCCCGATGTAGAGGAAAATCAGAAGGTTCCTGTCAACGGAATCCTGGGATTGCTCACCAGCTTCGACTTGGGGAGGGTCCAGCTAGAGGCCTTACTGAAGAAACAAGAGCTGGCGAGCAAAACTCATTTGCAACAAATCGAAATCGCCAAAGCACAAAAAGCTCAGGCTGAGGCCTCATTGTCTCAAGCCTTGGCCAAACTCAGGGAACTCGAGCTGCGTGCGAACAAACTGCAAACCCTGGAAACAGCGAGCCACCTAGCAGCTGAAGAACATGCCCAACTTGAACAACTGCGCTCCAGCGATCCCGAGATGGTTACGGAACATCAACTAAAAAAACAACGGAACGCCATGGAGTCGGCACTCGACGATTTCACCATTGCCCACGATAGCTACGATTCGGCACAAGAAGCTGCCGAGAAAACAGTTCTCGCAGCGCAGGCCAATCTCGGCGTAGCAAATCTCTCGCTCGAACAATTGAGTCAGAATTACGATGCCCAAGCGATCCAGCAGGAAATTAAGGTCGCTCAAGAAACCCTCAAACGTTCGGTACTATTATCGCCTCATGTGACTACGGACAGTATCGAGGATATTTTGAAGCTGGAATGCGTAGTCGATCATCAGCCAGATTCACCGGATACCCGCGGCCCTTATACGGTACTTAAATCCTATCTGCGTTCGGGAGAGTTTATTGCCCAGACACCTGTTTTGCAATTGGGTGATTTAAGTCAAATGGTCTGCGTCGCAGAGGTCTACGAAGCCGATGTAAAGAACCTCCAAATCGACCAGGCGACAACGATTCGCAGCCCGGCCTTCTCGGGAAAATTTGCCGATGGGATCGATCCAGAAAGCAAGCAGCGCACTGGTGGCATCGCGGGGCGTATCGAACAGATTGGCGGCGTGATTGGCTCGCCAGGACTGATGAATCGTAACCCCCTGGCTCCAGCGGACCGCAGTGTCGTGGAAGTTCGGATTCGGATCGAAGATGCCGAGGCGATCGCAGAAGTTTCTCGGCGGGTAGGATTGCAGGTAACCGTCGAGTTCGCCAGCGAATCTGGCAAGACTCCAGTTCCGGTGAAGTAAAATTCAATCCGTCCAACTGTTAACGAATTTCATGTGATCAACAACGCGATGTCTCTTGGGCATACCGGCAATGCAACCCCATGAATACACCGCTCGCCTGGAAGAATCTCGTTCACAATAAAGTCCGCACGGCAATCGGCGTGGCTGGCGTCAGCTTTGCCGTCATTCTGATCTTTATGCAATTGGGCTTTCTGGGCGGAATTATCAAAACCGCGACGCAAATCTACGACGCCCTCGACTTTGATCTTATGCTCCGGTCGCCCGCCTATTTGCATTTGACCGAAGCCCGTTCGTTCCCACGGTCGCGCCTTCATCAATCCGCTTCGCTCTCGGAGGTCAGCCATGCCCGCCCGTTTTATCTCGGCCTGAGCGAATGGCAAGCCCCGACCGATGGCGAGTGGCGGGGGATCATTACCATGGGGACCGATCCCAGTAACCCAGGGTTTCTTTCGCCAGTAATCTGCGAAGAAATTACTAAACTTACCGACTTACGATTTGTGTTGCTCGATACCAAATCTAAACCTGAATACGGTCCAGCAGCTGGAAATAAGTTCAGTTCGGCGGATATCGGTGTGGAAACAACGTTGGGACCCCAACGGATTCGAATCGTAGGACTGATCGAACTGGGGACGGGCATGGCCTCGAACGGGGCCTGTATTACCACTCCAGAAGGTTACGTCCGAGCGTGTCCGTGGCAGACGATCGAGGATGTAACCTTTGGACTGTTGCGGCTCCGTGACCCTGCATCGGCCGAGTCTGTGAGAGCGCGACTTTATCAGCTTTTTTCGATTCCCCAAGTCGACAGCCTAGGTAGCTCGTCCCCGTCCGATCCGGCTCAGTATACCAATGCCGATGTGGAGATTCTTACTCGTGAGGAAGTCTTACAGCGCGAGGAATTCCGCTGGGTACACGAAACCCCGCTGGGGCAGATCTTCACCCTTGGCGTGTGGGTTGCCCTGTTTGTGGGGGTAGCTATCGTGTATCAAGTCCTGTCGTCGGACATTGCGAACATGATGAGCGAATATGCAACACTCAAAGCCATGGGCTACGGAGCCAAGTATCTGACGCAGGTTGTGCTCTCTCAATCGGTACTGCTGGCGATATTTGGTTACGTACCTTCGCTGTTGGTTTCCTGGGTTCTCTATCGAGTTGTGGAAGCCCTCTCGGGAATGCCGATGATCTTGACTCCGACTATCTTGATAACCGTCTTGTTGCTTTCGATATTCATGTGCGTGCTTTCAGGGGTTGCTGCCCTAAGGAAGCTGTACCAAGCCGATCCCGTTGATTTGTTTTAGTGGTATGCGTGAGCGTATTTTCGTGAAAGCCTTGAGCAAAACACCGCTGGCCTGGAAAAACCTCACGCACGATATGCGTCGGCTGGTGATCGCGATTTGTGGGATTGCATTTGCGGTATTGTTGATGTTCACTCAGGTCGGGTTCCAAAATGCCCTGTTCGATAGCCAGGCTAAGCTAATCGACGACCTGCAGGGTGACATCTTTCTCGTAAGCAAAGCCAAATTTACCTTGGCTTCGGAGAAACGATTTCCGATCACTCGGCTCAATCAAGCCCGCTCCTGCCCTGGTGTGAAGGGAGCCTATCCGATCTACACCGAGCTTAGCACCTCCGTCTTGCGGTGCATCGAGAATGGCCTCGGCAATCGAGGATACCCGCTGCGCTCGATCGGCTTCTTCCTGGATGACCCGGTGTTCCGGGCCGACGAAGTCAATGTCCAGTTGCCTCGCCTGCGAACTCAACAGTCGGCATTGATCGATCGCAAGAGTAAAGAGACTAAGTTCCCCGTACCTTTCGACGACGACGCAGCCCTGGCTCAGATCCAAGTCGAGTTGGCCAAAAAGTCACTCACTTTGGTAGGAACGTTCGACCTTGGCACCGATTTTGCCCATGATGGCAATCTCTTGATGAGTGCCGAGAGTTTTGCAAAATACTTTCCCAACCGAGTTCGCTACGGCGATCCATTGGGTGTGATCGATATAGGAATTGTTCATCTACTGCCCGATGCCAATCTCGAAGATGTCCACGAATTCATCGAGCGCACGCTGGACAAAGATGTGTATGTGTTTACCCGCGAGCAATTTCGTAATGAGGAAATACGCTTCTGGGACCGAAGTACCCCCATCGGTACCATATTTCTTGCAGGAAAGATCATTGGATTCATTGTGGGCATGGTCATTTGCTACCAAGTCATTTACTCCGATATTGCCGACCACATGGCAGAATTTGCCACTCTCAAGGCCATGGGATACACGACTCGCTATTTCATCGGATTGATACTCACGGAAGCCATGCTCTTGGCCATCGTGGGCTACCTGCCTGGGGCGATCCTGAGTCGTGGACTGTACGGTTGGCTTTCAGATAAAACGGGGTTATTGATGCTCATGACCCCTTTTGGGTTGTTATTTGTCTTCGTTGCCACAATCGCCATGTGTGTTGCTTCGG
The DNA here is from genome assembly GCA_937860165.1 of uncultured Planctomycetaceae bacterium. Taxonomy (GTDB): domain Bacteria; phylum Planctomycetota; class Planctomycetia; order Pirellulales; family Lacipirellulaceae; genus Bythopirellula. Next base: position 1,487 of record CALMBE010000204.1, on the reverse strand, counting down.
GATTGTTGGCGGTACGAAAGCTGTTGGCTGCCGATCCTGCCAATCTTTTTTGAAATTGTGATGTGTCGCCACCTGTCGGCGCAATGAGGTAACCAAATCGATGAATTCTCAAACCACTATCCCGGCGACCAGCGGTGCCTTCACAGGCGGACTGCAGATGCCCCGGACCGTGAGAGTGCAAGGGCTCAATCACTATTTCGGCGAGGGTGACCTCCGCAAGCAAGCGTTGTTCGAGAATCATCTGGACGTGCGCCGGGGTGAAATCGTGATCATGACCGGTCCGTCGGGGTCGGGAAAAACTACCCTGTTGACCTTAATCGGTACGCTGCGGACGGTTCAAGAAGGGAGCCTCCAAGTGCTCGGCAACGAGTTGCTGGGAGCGGATCGCGAGTTGATTGTCCGCTTGCGGAAGGAAATGGGATTTATCTTTCAGGCCCACAATTTGTTCGAGTCGCTTACGGCTTTCCAAAATGTGAATATGGCAGCGGAGTTGGTGGGCCTCGACCCGATGATCGCCGAAGGGCGAATTAACTCCTTGCTCAAGCGATTGGGGCTGGGGCACCGGATTCACTACAAACCCAAGTCGCTTTCGGGAGGGCAGAAGCAACGGGTTGCCATCGCACGGGGGCTCGTTCACAAACCGAAATTGGTGTTAGCGGACGAACCAACCGCCGCGCTCGATGAGCAATCGGGACGCGAGGTGGTGACTTTGTTCCAAGAACTCGCCCGGGACGAGGGCTGCACGATCATTATCGTCACGCATGACAATCGAATTCTGGACGTGGCGGATCGGATTGTGAACATGGTCGACGGTCGCATCAAGTCCGACGTCGCGGTCCAGGAAACATCGGTGATCTGCGAGTTCCTCAAACAATACCCACTTTTTGCCGATCTGACTCCCAACACCTTGGCCGAAGTCGCCGACCACATGATGATTCACGAAGCCGACACGGGAGACATGGTCATCCGGCAAGGAGACGCGGGGGATCTGTTCTACTTGATCCGCTCGGGGAGTGTCGACGTGCTGATCGACGACGGGACTCAGGGACGCAAGGTTGCGGAACTAAAGCAAGGACAATACTTTGGCGAGGCGGCTCTCATTACCGAGGAGCCCCGCAATGCCACAATTGTCGCCCGCGAGCCGAGCGTGTTCTACGCCCTGGGCAAAGACGAATTTCGAGCTGTGCTAGAAACGAGTGCCACGTTCGAAGAAGAACTCCGCCAAGCCCTGTTTCGCAGGCAATAGTGGGGGAGGCGAGAGCCGAGAGTCAAGAGCCAGAAAAACATGGCGAGCCCTAAGGCAGGGCTCAAAAATAACTTCCCCATTTCAATAAAACCACAGAGTCACGGAGGACACTGGGGAAAGTGGGAGTAATTAGGCGAGCCGTAAGCAGACCACACGAGTGGGTGTGGTGCCCTCGCCTGGAGTTCGTTCCGGCTGTCATTTCGAGGTACTCCGAGAAATCTGGCCAGATCCCTCGGAGTAC
>CALMBE010000203.1 GCA_937860165.1 uncultured Planctomycetaceae bacterium | reverse complement strand
AAAAACTACAGACGAGCGACTCTCGATTCAGTCCACTGGTGGTACAGTTTTGCTGAAACTCCTGTAGGAGGAGACTCCTGTCGCCGAGAGTCACTCTCGCGGTCTGGAGACCGCTCCTATCATCTCGCTGGATTCCAGAAAAATTCAAGACACCCCCTTCACACCAGCCGCTTCCTCACCGCCCAGACGGCGGCTTGGGTGCGGTCGGTGACGCCGAGTTTGCGCAGTACGTGTTGCACATGTTCCTTGACGGTTTCATAGCTGATCGACAAGGCCAGCGAGATTTCTTTGTTACTCAGGCCGAGTGCCAATTGTTTGAGGACTTCGCGTTCGCGCTTGGTGAGGCCGACTTCGAGATCGTCCGAGGCAAGATCCGAGGGGCCCGACATCGGGGTTCGCCGAATTTCCTCGCCACTCCAGAGAGTCTCGCCGGCAGCAACTTTGGTGATGGCGGCGATCAACGCGTCGCGCGAAATTTTCTTGTTCAGATACCCTGCCGCTCCCAGGGCCGCTGCCCGGGCGACATAGGTGGGATTGTCGTAGGCCGAGAACATGATGACCGCCGTCTCGGAGAGCTCGCTCTGCAATTGGGCAAGGCAGGTCATGCCATCGATATCGGACATCCTTACATCCAAGAGCACGACCTGGGGCCTGTGCTGTAAAGCAGTCGGCAGAACCTCCGAACCCTCGCACGCCTCGGCGACAACCTGGATCCCCGTTCCGCTGAGCAGAGCGGCGACACCTGCCCTTACGATCTCATGATCGTCGGCAATCAGCAGGCGAATGGACATGGCTTGAGTACTCCAGCCTTGTTGGACGGGTGACATCGACGCACCTCGCGCCCAGGGTACCGATTGCGTTCGGAACCGGCCGCGAAGTGCAAGAGCACTTTCAGATCGCTAGCAGTCGGTGCGGTAGCGGCGGTCCGCTGCCGCACAATGAATTATCCCCAACCGTAATTTAACACGAAACGCGACTCTGCAATAGTCTTTGGGGAAATAGATCGAGTGCTCCAAAGAAGAATTGCCTAGAAAAACCTCGTGGTTTTGGGGGTGAAAACTTGAATTCAATTCGGGAAGTCGATCGCCTCAGGTTAGGAACAACGGTCTGGTGAAGCTGCCTTGTAAACTTTCCGATGTCGTTGCTACCGACCTCGAAAGAAACGCCCAGGTTCAAGCTTTACACCATTTGAGTGATCCTCCATACTCACTCCCCAAGCCGATCCCGAGTTTATTTCTTGCAAAGGTACAACTCAACAAAAACTTTTGTCATTTGGTCTTTAGGCCCTCTCGCTTAAGCTCTCCACTGATGGGGAGAGGGACAAAACAGAAGTTTTTCTTAGTTGTATCTGAGAGCGAAGACGATCTTCGCCCCCGGAGATCAGCAATTTGCACCCGGCTGCCCTGCAATGAATGTATCTGCTTTGCCAAGTCTTTCCCGCCTCTCCATGAGCGAAGTCAGCACCTATCGGTGGTCGTTCGAACAAGACTTGTTCCATTACGCCGCCGCTGGTTATGAAGCGATCGGCGTCTGGAGGCACAAACTAAGTGACTTTGGCGAGGAAGAAGGGGTCGATCTGCTGGCCGAAACAGGAATGCGCGTGTCGCACCTGATGTGGGCCGGCGGGTTTACCGGCAGCGACGGGCGGAGTCTCAACGATGCCATCGACGACGGGTTGCACGCCATTCGCTTGGCGGGGGCAACCAATGCCGGCTGCCTGATCGTGTTTCCGGGTGGACGGAACAATCATATCCTGAGTCACGCCGAGCGCTTGTTCCGCATTGCGCTGGACAATCTGATATCGCTGGCCGAGGCTGCCGAAGTTACGCTCGCCATCAAGCCGATGCATTTGGCAAGTGCGCGGGAATGGACATTCTTAACCGATCTGGAGTCGACGATTGCGCTGATCGAGTCGATCAATTCACCCCACCTCAAACTGGTACTCGACACCTATCACTTTGGCCACGATCAGGCGGTGATTGCCAACTTGAGAGAGATCGTGCCCCACTTGGCGTTGGTCCAGTTGGGCGATCGCCAGGTTCCCCCGAGCGGTTGTGGGCAGCGTTGCCCACTGGGTGAAGGAGTGATTCCCCTGGGCATGATCCTGGCTGAACTGCTCGAAGCGGGATACACGGGTGACTTCGATGTCGATCTCTCCAATGCGGGCATTCAGCCACGGAGCTATCAGCAAGTGTTGAGCGATTCGAGACAACAATTCCAGCAGTGGATGCCGTCGTTCAGCAAGACAGCCTAACAAAGCAATAACTGGTTGAACCTCGACATCACAACGGGCACGATGAATAGGTCTGGGTGCAATGGGATGTAAATCTCTTTCTAATCACAAATCACCACTCACAACACACTGTGCCTTGTCATGTCGCGTCCGCTTATTGTTAACGGAAACCTGGTCCTCCCCGCCAGCGAGCTGAGTGTGTCCTATGTCCGCTCCTCCGGCCCGGGGGGACAGAACGTGAACAAGGTTAGTTCCAAGGCCGTGTTACGCTGGAACGTGGCGGCAAGTACCGCTCTCACTACCGAAGTTCGCATGCGATTTCTGAGTCGCTTCGCTTCTCGAATAACCCAGTCTGGGGATGTAGTGATCACCAGCGACAAATATCGAGACCAGCCGCGCAATTTGAACGAGTGTTACGAAAAACTCCGACAACTTCTCTTGGTAGCTTATGTCGCCCCGCGCAGGCGGGCCAAGTCGCAACCCACGCGTGGCTCGATCGAGCGACGGCTGGCCGACAAACGCAAAGAATCTCAACAAAAGCAGCAGCGAAGGTTTCGTTCGGGTGAGGAAAGCTAGGCAATCTTTGCCGTAAAGTCTTTGCGTAACACGATCTGGGAGATTTTCTAGCCGCAAAAAACAGTGTGCTGGCGCTCCAGCGATTGCTTTTGCTCGGTTATTGAGGGTAAGATGACGGGGTCATGACAGGATTGTTCCGTTTGAGCCCTGTGGGGTTTCTCCACCGCAAGGAAAGTGAGGATCGCCGATGAATACCCTCGACAATCGTACCCAAGCAAATGCAGCTTGGATGGAGCATCAGATTCTAGAGCATGTCAAACAGGCATTGCGGGTCACTCTAGGTTGGCGGGTTCCGGCAGAAGGTGTGTCTCGCAAGCTTTCCAGTGTGCAATTCACATTGAAATCCTTTCAGCGGCATCTCGAACGGTTGATGGAAATCGAGGAGCAGGACGGCTACATGGAGTTTGTCTCCGAGACGAAACCCAATCTCCAATTCCGGGTGGATCAGTTGGAACGCGACCACGCCCGGTTTCGCCGGTCCGTGGATCGCTTGATCCCCAAGCTCGAGTCCATCAACGAGTATCAAGGCGAACAATTCGAGACGGTGTGCGACGAAATATCCTCCCTCTTGGAAAGAGTCGACTGTCACGACGCAGCGGAAATCGAACTGCTGCAAGAAACCTTACTCTTCGATGAAGGTGGCGAGGGCTAACGGCGACGCAAGCCCGTCATCACCGCCTCCGGGGGAATGACTGCTAAGGTGCCGAATACTAATCGGCACTTTTTTCCCCCGATTGGCGGGCATATTCGAGCGATTTCGATTACAATCGGTTGATTGAGGTCCGTGACTTCTCTTAACAGAATTTGTCTCGCTCGAAATCTTCCGATGGCCAAACGCGCAATCCATCTCGATCATCTCTTGCCCGATTGGCCGTTTGTCCCTGGCCAAGTCATGGTCCGCGAAGTCAAGGGAGGTGATGGTCGTCCCCTCCTACAGATGCGCGTGGAACTGGGAATCCTGCAAATGGAAGTGCAAGGTCGCCCCGATGGTGCCAAGCCCGAAGGCTTTGCGACCTATTACGATTACGTGTTATCGCTCTCGTTTGCCGAAGGCCCGGCGTTTCAACTCGATTTCGAGCGGTGTGCCCAGATCGATCGCGAGTTTTACCAATACTATCACCGTCGGGTCTGCTGGCTGACGCTCAGTCGTTATCCGGAAGTGATTCTCGATGCCGAGCATTCGCTCTCCTTGATGGATTTCTGTGCCGCGAATTCGCCCGATCCGCAATGGACGATCCTGCACGAACAGTACCGCCCGTTTGTGATGTTCCATCGAATTCAGGCCCTCGCTTTGGGAGAATTGGAAAAGTCCAACCCCCGAGCGGCACTCGAGTTCGTTGACAAGGGACTCAAAGAGTTGCGTGCGTTTTTCCGCGCGAATTCTGCCCTGGAGCAATTCGAGACAGACACGTTCGTCGAAAAGCTTCGCGAGATGAAGAAATCGATCTCGCAACTCTACCAACTCGGCCCCACCTTGGCCGAGCAACTTGTGCAGGCCATCGCTGCCGAACGCTACGAACTAGCAGCCGAGCTCCGCGACCGTATGGAGAGTCGAGAGTTGAAGGATTAGAGCGGAGCGTCGAGGGTCGAGAGCCAGAAATCACCTCTGGCTCTTGACTCTCCGCTCTCGACTCTTTGCTCTAACAGTAGAAGTGTAGGCCGGAACTGCGGGGTACCTTGTTCCGGCCTACGATCCAGTCCCCACACTTTAATTTGCTATTTTGGGGATTTTCTGGGAAAATGTTGGAATCAGTATTGACAAGTCCCCCCCCCCCCCCTCTAAACTGCCATACCGTAAGCAAAAGTGAGGTGAATTATGAAGCTCTCCCTGTCGCTATTCTCTACTTCCCTGCTGCCCTCAATTGTCGTGTTGCTACTTGTGACCGCCCAGGCCGTCGTGGTACGCGCCGCGGTGACTGCCGTCGGTCCGTTCCCCTATCTCAGCGCGGCCGACAGCCCGTTTCTAGGCGACCCTTCGCTGGTCACCCAGATCGAAGACTTTGAAGATGGTCTGCTCAACGTGCCGGGGATCGTGAATATTCCGATTCCACCGCCTCCATTCCCTGTCTTTCCTCCCCCCGGTGACGGGATTGGGATTGTCGTCGGCCCAGGGGTGGAGACCGACTCCGTCGACGGCGACGATGGTTCGATTGACGGTTCGGGAAACGCGGGGCATTCTCTGCGTTCAAACTACTTTGACACATCGATTTTGGGCCCGGTAGGTCCCGCGATTTTTTTTGCCTTTCTGCCTGACAGCCACGGCAATTATCCGGCGGCGTTCGGATTCGTGTGGACCGACGGCCGGCCATTCACATGGCTTTCGCATCTCAGTCTTGAAGTCAATGCGAGTGCTATATTCATTGGCGGAAACTCCCCCTTTTTAGGTGACTCCACTTTCACGGGCGAGACTTCTGAGGATCGGTTCTTCGGGGTGAGAAGCAGCGCCGGTCTCAGGTCCTTAAGAATCGAAACCTTTATCTTTAGTCTTGAGGGGATTGATTACTTTGAATTAGATCATCTCCAGATCGGCTATCCAGCCGTACCGGAACCAACCAGTTTCGTCCTGGCGGCGCTGGCCACAGCGGCAACTTTTTACTTTATCTCTCGGCGCGGCGCGGTGGCGCACCCGGCAATGTGAACGACTCTAGGAGACCCAGAGCGATGCGTGGAAGAAAACTTCGATATGAAACTCTGGAGTCCCGATTCATGCTCAGCGTGAGCGTCGACTCGCCCACAAATCACGAGGTGACCGCAGAACAAGGCTTTGGCGGGGTGGTGCTCGTGCGATACGTTCAAGACGGCGTGCCAATGCCCGAACTAGGAAACGTGCCAACCCACGTGAGCGGGGTCTTGCTGTCAACGGGCCGCCATGTCCTGACCGCCAGACACAATATTCCATCCGAACTCGAAGTTGCGAATGGCCGGTCACTCCGTATCGAGGTCGATCTCAACGGCGATAACGTACCTGACAGTTCTGACCAATTCATTCCCGTGGCTGCAACAACTCGGCATCCCACTGACGACCTGGCAATACTCGAGCTCGCATTTGAGGTGGATGACTCGATACCTCGTTACGACATCTATCGTGAGTTCGACGAGTTTGGTCAAGTCGGCGTGCGGGTCGGATATGGAGTCGCTGGCCAGGGCTTTGTCGATCCAAATATATTTCTTCCTACCAAAAAGCGATTTGGAGTCAACCGATACGACAATTCGTTTGACGAATTTCGACTTCGCTATGACTTTGACGGCAATGGCATCAACACGTTTGGAGATGCTGGTGAAGGAAACGCTGAAGTATTGAGCGCCTCGCGTGATTCGGGCTCGCCGGTGTTTCTCAACGGACGTATTGCCGGAATCGCCGTCACGGGGGCCGCCGTCCCCTATCTGCTGGTCTACGGGGGAATTGGAACGGATGTTCGTGTGTCCAAGAAGGCGGATTGGATTGATTCGATACTCCCTCCTCAAATCGCCAACGTCACGATCAGCGGTTCAACTTCCACCCATACGCCTCATTCGTTCAACAATCCGCTAGACGACATCAACGATTTCGACGGTTCGGGAATCCAGCTCCGCACGGTGCCGGTGGGCAATGCGGACACCGTGACGATCCAGTTCAGCGAGCATGTATCCAATCTCCAGGCGAGCCACTTGGTTCTTCGTGGGCTGAGGTCGGGCGCAGTGCCAGCGCTGGTGACGGGGACGGATGGCTTTTCCTATAGTCCCGTTACCCACCAGGCTACCTGGAGATTCAACACACCCTTTGCGGCCAACCAATACGTGCTTTCGCTCTCGGACCTGGTGACCGATGAGGCATTCAACCGACTCGACGGCGAGTGGACCAATCCGTTCCGCCTTGCGACGAACAATACCCTGGTGAGCGACTTTCCCTCCGGCAATGGCCTAGCCGGTGGCAATTTCAATTTCGTATTTTCCATGTTGCCGGGCGACGCCGATCTGAACAACCTGGTAAATACCTTCGATTACACGATTTGGTACACCAACTATTATGGCGATCCCCCGCTGAACGCAGTGTTTACGCAGGGGGATATGGACGGCAGCGGAGAAGTCGATTACGGCGAGGATTATTTCGTGTACGCGAATTTCTTACGCGACTTTACCCAACTCGTGTCGGCGGATTTTAATGGCGATGGATTGGTCAATGGTCTCGATCTGGCTATCTGGCAAGCAGGTTATGAAGATGATAGCGCGGGCGATGCCGATGGGGACGGCGATGTCGATGGCGTAGACTACCTTATCTGGCAGCGGCAATCCGGCCTCGAGCTCACTTGGGTAGTTTGAGCGTAAGAGCCGAGCGGAGTTCCGGCACTCCGGATTGCAGGTGCGAGTTACGAATTCTTCACTCGCGCCTCGCAACGGGAAACTCGCGCCTTTTGGTATGCACTGCCGGAACTGCGGGGTACCTTGTTCCGGCCTACGGGCTATCGGCAATACGCGAGCGCTAGGAGCACATAACTGGTGACCAGATTGGGGTCTCCTTCCAACCAGCGGACGTTAGAATTCTTCCAGCTACCGTCGGGTTGTTGTCGCTCGGCCAGTTCCGCGATCAATTCTTCGCGCCAAGTGTGTGGCTGACCTTGATCGTCGACCAGTTCTGGTTTGCCCACTGCGTCGAGCGACTTGGCGAACGTGTGGTAGTAGTAGTACAGCCCGCTATCGGCCAGACCAGGATTTTCGTCGAGCGTGTAATTTTTTTGCGCCCATTCATAGGCGGCCTGCACACGAGGATCGTCGGCATTGACACCCGCGAAAATCATACTCCGCAGGCCGGCATAAGTCATCGAACCATAGCTCCGCAGTCCGCCATCTTCTTCGCTGCCGGCTTGGCTTTCGCCCCCTGCGGCGATGGTGTAATAAAACCCACCATCGGGGCTAAGCTCCGCGAACTTCGTGTCGTTATGTTTGGACTTGAGATTCTGGCACCGCGACACAAACACGAGCGCCCGCTGAATCGCCGGGTCGTCGTCTCCCCGACCCAACTCTTGCAGTGTGTCGATCAGGAAAGAAGTGTTGGACAGATCGGGCCGTGAATGCGAACCATAACCGGCCCCGCCGTAGCTGGGGTCCTCGGGCGAGATGCCTTCCCCTTCGTCCCATTGCACCTGTTTGATGTAGGCTTCGGCCCGCGCGATCATCTGGTCGTACTTTTTGTCACGATTGGCCAAATCCAAGCAGACCACGGCTAGACAAGTTTCGTAATTCCGGTGCGTGCTCCCCGGCTGGTAAATGCCACCGTCAGACTGCACAAACTGCAGCAAATACTCCAAGGCTTTGGCGACCACCGGCTCCTCGGGCGCTCGGCCCGTGCGGAGCAGTGCCGTGGCGACCAGCGAAGTAATCCCCGTGCCGGACTCCTTGCTAAAAGAACCGTCATCGGCCTGGGCTTTGGTGAGATAGTCCACTCCCTTTGCGATCAGCGAATCGACCGATTCCGTAGAGGCTACACCAGTAGGTTCGGCTCCCTGCAACGGTGTAAGCAGCAGTGCGACAAGTCCCAGGGAGAAAAACCCTAGTCGGTGCAGGATTTGAGTTTGCATCGAAATCTCCGTGTCTTGAGGTCCGAGGAGTAACGCAAATGAGTGGATTCTAATATACTGCAATTCGCGGCGTTCTCCCCCCGCTGACGCGGGAGGCTCGTGCCATTTGCCCACCACGAGCCTCCCGCGTTAGCGGGGGGAGCAGCCTCAGCGAATAATCGCCAGCACATCACGCGAGCGCAAAATCAGCAAGGTTTCCCCGTCGATGGTCACTTCGTTCCCGGCGTAACTGCCGAAGACGACGCGGTCCCCTTCTTGCACTTCCGAGGCAGCGCGTTTCCCACTGGGAAGTTGCGGGCCATCGCCCACGCTGAGCACACGGCCTTGCTGGGGTTTTTCCCGAGCGGCATCGGGAAGCACGATCCCACCGGACGTAGTTTCTTCCGCTTCGATACGTTTGACCACCAAACTATCGCCCACAGGAACGATGTTCATAACCGGTACTGCCCCCGAAAAATGGAATCCTCGACTGGCAACCGTTGGGAGCCCGTTCGCTTGGCCCGGCTTGCTGTCGAGATGCTAGGAAACACTTGGTAAATCGTAAATTCAAAGAACTTCAAACTCAGGTGAGTCAACCGCAAAAAGCCAACCAGGCGAGAAACAGGAGCCAGCCAACTACCATTCCACTGGAAACCACAAGTTGCCAACGGCTTGGGTGAGGTGGACTCACGGGCGAAACCCGGTCGGGAGGACTCTCCGCTCGAACCCCACCCCGCGGCTCGTGGGGTGCCATTAGTATTCACGCTCGTCGTTGGGCTCCGGAGCCGAAAATTGAAAACTATGCTGAAACCCTTCAGCAAAGTCGAAGACTTCGTCAAAATCTTCCCGTCGATCGTGGGGAGTCTTGCGCATTTGCTCAATCTCGATGAGATTAAAAACAATCTCGCCAAAGTCGCCCGTCGATCTTACTCCCCAGCTATTCAAAACACACTTGGCTAGATAGCCGTACTGCTGGTGGGCGTAGGCTCGCATTGCATTGCAAAGCTCTCGACCCGTCACATGCCGATCGGGCTCTTCCTGCTCATCGTCGTCCTCGGAATAGTGATCACTGCCCAAGCCGAGATTTTCCTGGGCGTAGCGCAAGGCCTCGAACACAAACAAATACGCATTGACATCAAAGCGCTTGTCACGCGCCAAGAGTTCCGCCAGGGGATGATCGGGACCAAGAATAGGCATGGTGTTTTCGCGAAGTTGAAGGGCGAGACTTAATTATGGGAATAATGTATCGGGTGCGCCTCGCCGCTTCGTTAATTCTACTCTTCCAGTGTAAGATCGTCAGTATCCGCCGTGGAGATTTCATCGCTATCGCCCCCCGCATCCACATCCGGCAGGGAAGTCTGCGGTTTTTCACCCAGTTTTCTCCCTGATGCACCCCTTTTTAACACCGTGAGTACCGCTGAATTATCCAGGGTCAGGCGCCGCATGTCTTCCATCTCGACCAGAATTCGGCCCGCCAAGATTTCTTGGGCTAGAACCCGGCCTCGACCCTCTTGGGTGATGATTTCCGATCCCAGGGGGGGTAATTCCCTCTGTAATTCCTGGTACGTGTCATATTCGTAGCGGAGACAACACTTCAAGCGCCCGCAGCGACCTGAAATCTTGCTGGGGTCGAGGGTCGCCTTTTGCAGCTTTGCCATTCGCATGGATACGGGGGGCATTTCCGAGAGGTGCGTGTTGCAGCAAACTGGTTTGCCACAATCGCCATAGTCTGCCAGCAACTTAGCTTCGTCCCGCACACCGATCTGTTTCATTTCGATGCGGGTTTGATATTCGGTTGCCAAATCCTTGACAAGTTGACGGAAATCAATGCGATCTTCGGCCAAATAATAGACCACGACACGCTCGCCACCGTAGATTCGCTCGAGGTCCACCAAGCGCATGTCGAGTTGCAAACGATCGATGTGGCGTTGGCACGATTCGAATTCTTGCTTCTGCTGCTCAAACAAGCGGCGCAGTTCTCCGGAATCTTCGACTGTTGTTTCTCGTAAGATTTGGCCATTCTTGGGGTCTTGAAGATTGGCCAGTGCCAGCTCGTTGGCCTCGCACAGTATCTCGCCGATTTCCAAGCCCCGCTGGGTGCGGACAATCACCTGCGCTCCCCGGAAAAAAACGTCGGAGCCCCGACTCGCGAACACTCCCAAATTGCGCATCACTCCGTGACGAACGACGTATTTGGGCATTGCATTGAGAACCTGGGGAATCGGGAGTTTCGAGACCGCCAAGTATAACGCATCCCCGGACACAATTGTAGGCGAGAGTCCCAGTGGTAGTGTCCTAATTGGTTTAACCACGACGGGACAACGGCCAAAATCAGAAAATGTACTGGGTACTTCGAGAATGCCCAGATTTGGCAAAGCACTAACCCGGATTTCTCACCACGAATGAGACAAATAGCACGAATCTGTTAGCTGGTCTGTACTTGCATCTCTAGACAAGTCACCATGAAAGACGGTTGGTTGCGAAACCGGACTTCTCGATTGTGGGAAATCTGAGAATATTCGTAGGATTCGTAGGATTCGTGGTTACCGTATGGTGAGAAAAGCGGGCTTACACAAGGACCCAATTTGGGGAGAAAACTACAGAATTCTTGTCGATCAAAGGGACCTCTCAAAGGCATTGTTGCCTTTTCGTCGTGCCGTCGTGTCGTTGTGGTTCAAAATATTTGAAATTAGGACACCACTGTCCCACTCGGGTAATTCCGATCATTCCCTCCCCGGCCAACGGGCGAAATCTCCGCTTACGAGACGGCGGCCATCGGTGGCTAGGGATACCAGCCTGCCGCTCTCGGGTGGCTGACCACAATGACCGAACATTCCGTCCGAGAGGTACGCACTCAACTCCGCCGGCCCGATTCCAGGGGTATGGCTCGTAAGGAGTACAAATTTTGGTTTTCCGTCCGTGAGCTCCCGGCACAATTCCAAGAGTGGCAAGAGGTCGCGTTGAATGGTCCAACTCTCCCCCTGGGGACCATGGCCATAGGTGGGGGGGTCGAGAATCACGGCATCGTATTGATTTCCCCGCTGGGCTTCGCGCCGACAGAATTTGAGAGCGTCCTCGACAATCCAACGAATAGGGGCTTCCTCCAAACCAGAAATCCCGGCATTTTCCCGGGCGCGGGCCACCATGCTTTTTGCCGAATCGACATGAGTGACTTGAGCCCCCGCAACAGCCGCCGCCAATGTGCTAGCTCCTGTGTACCCAAACAAGTTCAACACGCGCAAACCTGCCGCTCGCGGTTTGGCAACCTGCCGTACAATCCACTGCCAATTCGCAAACTGTTCCCAGAACACTCCGACCTGTCCCGAAGGCAAGGGCGTGAGCAACAGCTTGAATTCCCGATCCTCGGCCAATCGCACCGATAAAGTGACCGAGGTTTCCTGCCAACCCTTCGCCGCAGGTTGCCAGGTTCCTTGGGTCGCGCGGTCTCCCGAATAGCGTGCGGTGGCAGTTTTCCAATGCTCGGGATGGCGGAGCGGGGTGTCGATCCCCGGTGCCGGACGATCAAGCACCCACGGCCCAAATCGTTCGAGCTTGCGTCCCGCGCCGAAATCGAGAAGTTCGTAGTCTGATTCTGAATTAGTCATCACAAGTTGAACCACAAAGCTGGTAGGCCGGAACGAGGTATTCCGAAGTTCCGGCAGCGCTGGCGGGTCATGCCGGA
>CALMBE010000202.1 GCA_937860165.1 uncultured Planctomycetaceae bacterium | reverse complement strand
GGCGATCCACATGCTCACGCCGGAGTACCAGCGTGAGCATGGCACCCCAAAATAGTTCTGTGACAAAGCACTAGGGGATAAAAAATACTTGGTACTGGCGGTTTCCCCATGCTAGAGTTGTAAGTCCACGGCTATTGTCGGCGGTTCCGCCACGGAGGGTCCTGTGTCCCTTTTGTGGTCAGGGCCAACACTTGATAAAACGCACCCTTGAAATCTCCCGCGAACCGGCCCACTTGGCCGTCCGCAACGAGCAGCTCATCATCCAATCGAAGATTGGCCCTGGCGGACGCGACGGCCAGATCGTTGGCAGCGTCCCTTGCGAGGACATCGGCCTGGTGATGGTCGATCACCCCCAAACGACCTACACCCATTCCGCGCTGACCCAGTTGGCTGAAAGCGACGCGGCGGTTGTCCTCTGTGGGCACGACCACTTGCCTGTGGCGATGCTGTTGCCGCTGGCCGATCATACGCAGGTGGTGTGGCGGCTCCGCGATCAGCTCGGTGTCTCGAAGCCGCTCCAGAAACAACTGTGGAGCCAACTGGTCATCGCCAAGGTCGAAGCGCAGGCTCGCAATCTGGCGGTGGAATCCGGCCCTCGGAAAAAGCTGTTTGCGCTGGCCAAAGAAGTTCGCTCGGGCGATCCCATGAACATCGAAGCCCAGGCCGCGAAAATCTATTGGGCCAATTGGCTCTCCGAGGCTACGCCCGCTGAACTCGACAGTGAACCCTTTCGCCGCGATCCGGCTCTATCGGGCATCAATGGGTTTTTGAATTACGGCTATGCCGTACTCCGCGCGAGTGTCGCCCGGGCGATTGTGGCTGGGGGGCTGCATCCCAGCCTGGGGATTCACCACTGCAATCGGTCGAATGCTTTTTGCTTGGCCGACGATTTGATCGAGCCGTTTCGACCCCTGGTTGACGACTGCGTCCGCGAAATGGCCCGCCAGGGTTACGACGAGCTCAAACAACCGGCCAAGGCCGAGCTGTTGGGGATATTGACGCAGCCGATGCAATTGGGCGAGCAGACTGGCCCACTGATGGTGATGCTCCACCGCTTGGTCGCCTCGCTCGTGCGGTGTTATTCGGGTGAATCCAAGAAACTGGAAATCCCAATCCCTGTAGCTGAACTCTCTGAGGCAGGCTCGAGCCATAAACCCGCTGGCCTCTGTGAGGCCGGTCCGAGTGAGATTTCAAACCCCGAGGTCGGAGACCTCAGCCACAGGAGTCCCCAACAGCCCCTCACCTAACCTCTCCCCAGCGTACTGGGGCGAGGAACTGAAATTACCTACTCACCTACTCACTTACTAACCACTAGCCACCTACTACCTTCCTCCTCCATGTTCATCAACGGGTATCGCTGTATGTGGGTTCTCGCCATGTTTGACTTGCCGACCGACACGAAAAAAGCGCGACGCGACTACACCCTCTTTCGCAAATCGCTGTTGACCGATGGGTTTACGCAGATGCAATACTCGGTGTATGCTCGGCACTGTGCGAGCAAGGAAAACGCCGAGGTCCACTTGGCGCGGATCGAGCGCCACCTGCCGCCGGATGGCGAGGTGCGTGTGATCACGATCACAGATAAACAGTTCGAGCGAATGCAGATTTTTTGGGGAAAAATGCGCAAGCCCCCGGAGCCGGCCCCGTGTCAATTGGAACTTTTTTGAACGTGTTTTCTCCTCAAGTGGTGTCGCCGACATGGTTTAGGTGGGAAAGAAGTGTAACCAATCCCAGCCCGCAACCAATCCGCAACTTTATTTCCTCCGGTCAAAATTCTGGAATTTGTCAGGTCCCCCAAAACCTGACGAATTCCAGAATTTCGACCGGAATTTGGGGTTCAGTCAGCCCTGGTGCAGATTTCCCTGGACCAGCGACGAATAAAATGATATCATGATATCAACAGGAGCACGCGGATGGCCCAATTTACGGTTCGCAATCTGGAAGACGATGTCCGCGACAAGCTCCGTGAGCTTGCCCGGAAGCAGGGTCAGAGCATGGAAGAAACCGTGCGGGAAATTCTTCGCAGGGCCGTGATGAGAAAAAACGCAGCGAGTCCTCGACTCGGGACCCGTCTGGCTCAGCGTTTCGCGGGTCTTGGTTTGAATACGGAAATTGGCGAATTGCGGGGCCACCATCTCAAACCACCGCAGCTTGACCGATGATCGTGCTGGACACAAATGTGATCTCGGCAATGATGCAAGCCAGCCCTGATGAGCGGGTAGTGGATTGGCTCAATAGCCAGCCTTCAGAATCTATTTGGACCACCAGCGTGAGCCTCTTTGAGATTCTATACGGGATCAATTCGCTTGCTAAAGGCAAACGCCGTCAGGCCCTCCAGGCAGCCTTTGAACTTGCGATGCAACAAGACTTAGATGGGCGCGTGTTGGACTTCGACTCGGCCGCGGCAGTTGAGTCGGCCCGGATTTCTTCTAAACTTCGCAGCTGTGGACAAACCGTGGAGATGCGGGACGTACAAATTGCCGGAATCGTTAGCGCGCGGCAAGGCACCTTGGCAACCCGTAACACAAAGCACTTCGATTCTGTGGGGATATCTCTGGTGAATCCGTGGGAAGTTCGTTAAGCACACTCAGCCCGCAACCTATTCGCAAAATCAAAAAACGCCCTGGGGTTGCAACCCCAGGGCGTTGGTAATCTCCGATCTTGCTGCCCAGCAGATTTCTAATCTGACTTTTTGCTCACTTCCCCCAGCAAGACGTGCTGGTCGAGTTGTTGGGCTTTTTTCAGGCTGGCGGCGGGGTTCTTTTCGAGCAACTTGCGGTCGCGCTCGAACCATTCGTGCTCGGGGCGAGCCAGGATTTCTTCGATCGCTTGATTCACATTCTTGGCGGCGGGGGCGTTGTTGTCAGCCGCCGCTTCCTCGGCCAACTCGCGGGCTTGCGGGATGAACTGCATATAGAACCGCTCGGCCACTTCGTACATGCCGTGCCAATGGGCGTAGTCGGGAGCCATCATTGACGCCCCGTGCCGGGCTCGGCGGCCCTCGTGGTGCCAGAGATAGAACCAGGTCCACTCGATTTCCTCGTCGAACTCGGCCTTGGTCAGCAACTTGTTTTCACGCAAGGCGGCCATGATTTTGGTGCCCGGCTTGGCGAATTTTTCGTTGTAGTTGATTACG
This sequence comes from uncultured Planctomycetaceae bacterium, assembly GCA_937860165.1. Classification (GTDB taxonomy): domain Bacteria; phylum Planctomycetota; class Planctomycetia; order Pirellulales; family Lacipirellulaceae; genus Bythopirellula. The sequence continues at coordinate 1,321 of CALMBE010000202.1, read as the reverse complement.
AAGTCATCGTACTGTTTGTAGAACGAGTTCACGTAGTCGTTGGTGTGGCAATTCAAGCAGACATTTTTCATCCGGTCGCGTTTCGACTGCCAGGTGTCGGCGATCAAGGCAGCGCGTTTGGTCGGGTCGAGTTCGGTAATCACCTTGTGGTCGGCGTCGGTGTCCATCGGAAGGCTGATTGGAGGACGGTTGGTCCAAGAGATTCGTTGCCCCGGATCGTGGGTGACTTGAAGATCGCGGGTATTTGCCGACATGTGACAGGAGGCACAGGTGGGTGCTTGGGTGTAATCCTTGCCGAGGACCCAGTGCTTGGCGTCGAGATTCATGTGTTCCCGAAGATCGCGGAACGCGACGCCGTGCTTCGATTCTTCGTAGATTTCTTTCTGAGGATGGTCGGGGCCGAGGTGACATTTGGCACAATTCTCGGGTTGGCGGGCCCGGCGGGGGGAGAAGTCGTGCCGTGAGTGGCAAGCCGAGCAAGAACCTAGCGAGCCATCGAGGTTTAGTCGCCCGATGCCGGTGTTCGGCCAGCTCGCGGCTAGGAAAATCGGTCTGTTGTATTTGTCCTTGTCGCGTTTGATGCGGTCGAAGGCTTCCTTGTTGGTGGGCCGACCGTTTTCGTCTGGTTTGAGATCGTCGAGCGTGACCACGCCCCCATCGGTCGTTTCGAGTGCGATCTTGCTGCCGTGACACTGGCGGCAACCGGTGTCGGCACTCGCCATGCCATTAACCATTTGGACATCGTGCCCCGGGGTCGGGGAATGTGGATTGAACGGGACCCGCGAGCCTTCGACAGTCTCGGCGAGGAGATTGTCGAGCGAGGCGAGGATGTTGCCGGCCTTGGCGTGGTGGCTGTGCTCGAACTCGTCGTATTCTTTCTGATGGCATCGGGAGCAATCGCGGCCTCTCGGACATCCCTCTCCTCCTATTACAAGCTCAACCGGTTGTATCGATAGTCGATGGACGCTTCAACGGAATTCTCCTTGAGGCAGTGCGTGCTGACGGATTGTATGCACAAATGGGTTTGCAGTCGGACGATGTGTTGAAACGCATCAATGGAATGGAACTCCGCGATCCGAGCATGGTTATTGGCGCCCTTCAGCAAATGAAGGACGAACGCGGAGTGAAGCTGGATATTGTGCGTAACGAGATGCCACGCACGCTGACGATTGAAATCCGCTGACCGATCAGACCTTCTCAATCGTTTCGCTGTTCGTATCCGTCTTGTGATTTCACCACCCCGGCGTTTCACCAAACCGATCGACGCTGAATTAACCGAACGTTAATCTTCGTGTAATGGGTACGTCATTGCCGATGGACT
>CALMBE010000201.1 GCA_937860165.1 uncultured Planctomycetaceae bacterium | reverse complement strand
GCCGAATCTCTACTTTGAGGCTGGGTAGACTATTTCCAACGCCTTGCCTTAGTGGTTCACAATTCTCCGAACAGCGTTCCCATCAGGTCCGTGGTGCCGAGGGTGCGCGGACTGACCAACAGTTCCCCGGCGGCGAATCCCGCCGCGTGCCCTAATTGCCGGGCGATCGCTTCGATGCGTGGGAAGATGTACTGCTTCTCGGGGGGAAACTGCGATGCGTAACAACGGACCGCCGCCAGCTTGGCGGTCAGTGTGGAGCTGATATCGACAATCACTGGGCCCGCTCCCTCAAGTGGCCCCGCGCGATGCGATTCCAAGGTGTAATACAGCTGCGCGGAAATCAGATGTGGCGGAATAAACGAGAATTCTTCGTCCCATTTGGTGAGCCGCGAATAAAACACCGCGGCGTCGGTGATTTGCATCGCCTGCCAGTGGTCGGGCGATGCCAGTGGAGTTTTCTCGCCCAAGCCAAGCACCAAACGCGGGCGATATTTGCGAAACTCGGTGGCCAGTTTTACTCGGGATTCATGCGAGTCGAACAACTTCCGATTCGGCAGGTCGAGCGTCACGCGGACCTTGACGCCCAGTGCAGCGGCCGCAGCTTGTGCCTCGGCGAGTCTTTCGGCAGGGCCAGATGATCCGGGAGTCGGTTCGCCGTCGGTCAAGTCGACAATGCCGACCTGATAGCCCTGTTCGACCAGCCGGGCAACGGTCCCTCCGCAGCCGATTTCGACATCATCCGGGTGCGCCCCCACGGCAATCACATCCAATTGCGGAAAGTTAGAAGTCATAAATTTCCTGACCACAAAGTCACCAAGGGCACGAAGAAATCTCAAAACAACAACACGGAAATAGTAACTAATTCACTTCGTGTCCTTCGTGCCTTCGTGGTAAACATTATTTATCCAAACCAGTCGGTGGGGCATATCCACCATTGCTTCGCACTTTCGCCAGTTCTTTTCGCTCCGCTTCGCTAAGCCGATGCAGGGGTCCAAGCTGTTCGGCGAGTGTCACGATTCGGCAATAGGCGTCCAGCACCTCCATCAGATTGTAGGCGACTTCCAGGTTGGCACCATAGCTGACCGCCCCATGATTGGCTAGCAAACACACATTGGTTCGCTCGACAAACGGCAACACCGTCTTGGCAAAATCTGCCGTTCCCGGCAACACGTAGGGGGCCAACGGAATCTCGCCAAGAAACACTTCGGCCTCGGCCATCAGGCCCATAGGTACCGTGCGACCGGCAATGGCAAATGCTGTGGCATGTGGGGCGTGGCAATGCACGACCCCGCCGACATCGGGCCGCGCACGCATGATTTCCAGATGCAACAACACTTCGCTGGAGCGCTGCTTCGTGCCCGCTAGTTGTTTGCCCATCGCGTTCACCAGGCAAATGTCTGCCGGCTGGAGAAATCCCTTCGATTGATTCGTCGGGGTGCAGAGAAACTCGTTTGCGTTGAGCCGGATGCTCAGATTACCATCCGTGCCCGCCACCAAGCCACGCTGCCAAAGCCGGCGTCCGATATCGCACATTTCACTCTTGAGTCGTTCCGCATCCATCCGATATCCCTCAGCCACGACCAC
>CALMBE010000200.1 GCA_937860165.1 uncultured Planctomycetaceae bacterium | reverse complement strand
CGACACAACCAACACCGCAAGAATGAGTTGTGTCGACTCGAACCCCAAATCTAGGCGTTGTCAAAGCACTAGCAACGTAATAGGTACACTGCCGGTTCTGAGTATGTAACCACCTGATTTCATCGTTCCCATCGAGATAGAACTATTTGAGCTTGCTCCACACTCACGTCTCGAAGCAAAAGCCTCTTTTGCCTTGAACTGGGACCGGACACGAGCTCGACGGCGGAATTGGGTATGGAGAAGGCTTTGGCCAAAACCGTGGCAATCGCTTCGTTGGCTTTTCCTTTGTCAGGCGGAGCCGTCACGGCTACGCGCAGGGCCCCGTCGTGCTCACCGAGGATCGCATTGCGTTTCGCGCCGGGTTGGGCACGGACGGAAATGAGTGTCCCCTCGGGAGAGCTTTGCAGGTGGATCATGAGGCGGCTCCCTCGAACAAGAGCGAACCGATTCGCACCAGGGTGGCACCTTGACGAATAGCCGCTTCAAAGTCGTGGCTCATCCCCATCGAGAGGTGCGAGAGCCGAATATCCGCGGGGGCTTCCCGCTGAACATCATCGCGGAGTTGCAGCAGGGCCGCAAAGTTTGTTTCCGCGACTGCTTCGCCCCCCTCGAGCGCAGCCATCGTCATCAATCCACATACGGAAACATGCTCAAGCTTCGGCAGATCAGGCAGCATTCGCCGCAATTCGTCGCCAGTAAGCCCATGTTTGGCCGCATCGCCGGAGCAATTCACTTCGAGCAATACCCGAGTCGTGCGACCGAGTTCGGCGGCGCACTCGTTGATCGATTCCAACAGCCGCCAACTATCGACGCTATGAATCAATTCCACTACAGGGAGAGTTCGTCGGACTTTGTTGCGCTGCAGGTGGCCGATGAGATGCCAGCGGGCAGTGGCCAGCCCGGGATCGGCGGCCTTTTCCCAAAGTTGCTGAGGTCGGCTTTCCCCCAACACCGAGCATCCGGCAGTCAGCAATGCCGCGGTTAGCTCCACTCCGACATATTTTGTTACAGCGACCAGTTCGACTTCGTCGGGCCTACGCCCGACCGATTCCGCTGCTGCGGCGACCCGCTCACGGACCCGGGCTAAGTTGTCTGCCAATTGAGCATGGTGTGATTCCATAATGACAACTTAACAATGTCCTAAGTTCAACTCGGTCAGATTTTAGCCCGCGAATCACGCGAATTTTCGCGAATGGGGAGAGTATTAGTTTTTGGCTTACTGCTGAATGTGTGAGATTGTAGGCCGGAACTGCGGGGTACCTCGTTCCGGCCTACGACCTCGAAAGACTAAGATCAAACAGACTGTGTCGTATTCGCGCCTATGCGCGTGATTCGCGGGAAACAATAAGTGCAAAAGTAGTAATCAGGACGAAAGGATCAAAAAGTATGAATGACGAGCAGCCGGGGCAACAAAAGAAACTGATTCAATTCTTCATTCTTTCGTCAATGGGTACTTCGTCATTCCCACCCTACCCCTCGACTTGCAGCATTTCTTCGACTTCGCCCGAGGGAGCCAGGAACCGCCCCACGAAGCACTCTTCCGAAGTATTGACTCCCAGTAACGTGCGATTGGCTGATGGCCCGAGTGAACGGTAAAAGAGCCATTGATCTTTATGGCACTGCGCCCGATAGCCCACCGCGACATCTGGGGGCTGGATCTCCAGGGCCGACGCCACGGTGAGCTGCCTCCAAGTACACTGCTTGCCGAATCGGCTCGGATCGAGATCCAAGAGTAAGGGGCAAGCCATCTGCCGACCGGGGCGTTCTTGTGCGAGTTGCAAGTGATTTTCAAATTGCGTGAGTGTGCCAATTCGCGGGTCGACTCGCCATTCAGGGAGTGCCAAGGGCAGCACCCGGGCGAGTGGATTCTTAGCCACCAGGTAACCCTCGCGGGTTTCGGGTTCCGCGGCAAATCGTAATCCATCTGCGAGCGGCAAATCGACGCCGTGACGAATAACGGCCCCGCTGGTGTTCATCACGTAATCAGCCAAGAACAAAAACAAATCGTTTCGGGCCAAGAGAATCTGGCGCTCGAGTCGTACTCCCGAGGACAAGTCGATTGCCAACTCTAGGTAATCGACATCTTTATCGCTAAACCAACAGGTTTGCTCCCAAGTTCCGGAAACCTCCAGCGATTTTCCGTCCACGCTCGTCGTATTTCCCCAAGCTCCG
>CALMBE010000199.1 GCA_937860165.1 uncultured Planctomycetaceae bacterium | reverse complement strand
GACGCCTCAATTCATCTCTCGGGGAGAGAATTGCCGCAAAAAGGCACAAGAGGTCGAAAACTTGAGGAAGATGTTGCCCAGGCTAAAATCGAACACACCCTGCCTTAAATTTCGGACCCTCGTACGACATCGCCCTGCGACCCGCCTCTTGTGCCTTTTCGTGGCTATGCTTTCCCTGCATTAAGCGGCTGACAGTCGGTTTTTACTCCGCGCGGGCGAATTTGAGTGTATCTTTCGCCCGAAGGGCGAGGAAGTCCGACCCGGATCCCCGAAAAACAGCTCCAAGAGGACCGCGCAGAGTTTAGCAGATTGTCCCAATCCGAGCCGAATGGAGTGAAATCAGTGTTTTGTAGATCCCTCCAAATCACACAGTGGGATTATGTAAGCGACGCTCTTTTTCAAGGAGTATTTTTTTGCTAGCACTTGGCGAATCTCGTCTTTACGCCTTGCGGGAAAGCGAATTACACTCGCCGCTGGTTTCACACCTTCTCGAATTGACCTTCGAAGCTCACGAGGATTTTGCAAATGCACTTGCTGGCGAAAACTATTGGCGCGTTGTCTCTGTTCCTGGCTATTGGAGGCCTGACGACAGCCGCTACCGCGGAACTTCCGTTGTTAGACCCCAACTTGCCCTACTATCGGCCCGTGGAGAAACTCAGTGGCGAGTTAAAGCTTGGCGGGTCCAATACCATGTCGCACGTGGCGACGGTGTGGATCGCGAGTTTCAATAAGTTTTACCCCGAGGTGAAAATCTCGGTGGGTGTGAACGGCTCGAAAACGGCGGCGGAAAATGTGCAAAAAGGGGACACCCACCTCGGACTGTTGAGTCGCACGATCACTCCCGAAGAGGTCGCCAGCTTCGAGAAAGAATTTGGCTACGCCCCCACGGTACTCACTCCCTGCTTGGAACGCACGGCAATTTATGTCAACAAGCAGAACCCCATTCAGGGACTCACGCTGGCCCAGCTTGACGCGATTTTTGGCTCCGAGTGCAAACGGGGAGCGAAAGCTCCGTGTCGCAGTTGGGGACAATTGGGGCTGACCGGTAAATTCGCCAAGTTGCCGGTCACATTGCATGGGCGCACGATGGACACCGGCTCGCAGGTATTTCTGCAGGAAGCACTCCTCCTGGGCAGTCCACTGAGAGATGACATCGTCTCCCACGTTTCGAATATCGAGATTGTCGAAGCCGTGGCAAAAGATGAAGGTGCCGTTGGTTTCGGTGGTTTGTCCTACGCGACCGGAGAAGTGAAACCTGTGCCGCTGGCGCTAGCCGATGGCCAAGACTTCGTGGCGATCGATTCCCCCGAAGCCGATCAAGGAATGTACCCGCTCGTGAGGCGACTGCAACTCGTCGTCAAACACGATCCCAAAAAAGAAATGAATCCGGTCGAGAAGGAATTCATTCGTTATGTATTTAGTCGCCTCGGCCAAGAAGATGTCGTGAAGGCCGGTTTCCAGGCGATTCCCGCTCAACCCGCCCATGTGGCACTCGATGCCGTGGGGCTGGGATTGTCGCGTTAGTCGTACTCGCCCGATATCCACTACTTGCTCACTACTCTCTTCCTGGTTTCTTCCTGGGGAAATTCTATCCATGAAGTTCAAAGCACTCGTAAGTTATGCCTGTGGGCTCTGCTGTGGGTTGGCCATCGGCACTCCCTCCGAGGCCGTCGATGCCAGTCGCGTGACATCGCAGTCGCGTTCGGCTCCGAATTGGGGCAATTCTGCGCCCGGTACTTTCAATGATCCGGCGATCGGATATGGTTCGGCCACCCCGAGCATCAGCCGAGATCGGGCACAGTCGACTTGGGTCGACCCGCTGCAACCCGCATTCGATTCGCGGATGACGCGCCCGCTTGACCCGAATTTCTCTTCGGCCCCTTATGGTCAGAGTGCTCCCCAGCGTTGGCGGTTGGGAATCTTCCCCGAAGACACCGACACCGGGGTCGTTGTCAAAGAAGTTGTGCGGAACTCCGCCGCGGAGCGGGCCGGACTAGAAGTCAATGACCGAGTCTTGGCGGTCCACGGATATCAAGTGGGCTATGTCGACGGGGCCTTGTTCGACGTGGGGCAAGAGTTCGAGAAACATGCGGATGCGAGTGGATGGGTTCGCGTGTTGGTGCAAGACAATCGTAATGGAAGGGTGATGAATGTCCCCGTCAAACTCGATGGCCGTAGCGAAGCGATCACTGGGACGATCACCTATCGTGACCGCGCAGCACTCCCTCGCGATGCCGTGGCCACGGTCGAGTTGCGCGAGATTGTGAGAAACGACCTGCGGCCGATCACTTTAACTCAACAAACTATCCCCGGAATTCGCCAGGTTCCGATTCCATTTTCCCTGGAATACGATCCGACCCAGATCGATACTCGGCGCAGCTACGTGCTCCACGCGAGCATCGAATCGCAAGGGCGTGAGATTTATGGCATGACACGCGATGTGGCGATTCTCGATGGCCGCACGACCTCGAACGTGCAATTGCTGGTCGAGGCTCCTTCGTACCCGAGTGGCACGCCGATTCCGAATCGCCAAGAACAAATCGCCCAGATTACACAGTGGTTTCGCCAGTACTTGGGTCGAGATCCTCGTGCCCAGGAACTTTATGTGTGGGAAGCGCACCTGGAACGTGGCGGCACTTTGGCTGACGCCCAACTGCAAATCCTAAGTACCCCCGAGTTTTATTACCAATCCAACGCCGACGACACCCAGTATGTTCGCCGGATGTTTCTGCTCGTAACCGGTCGGCAGCCCTCACAGCAGGAAGTGTCGCAGTGGCTCAGCCGCCTGGACCACTACAATCGCTTGCGACCCGAGGTGGCAAGAGAATTTCTTGCCTCGGCAGCCACCGCCCAAGCCCGGCAACCAGGCAGGCTGTAACCGCACTCTACTTTGCGACACCGCTTGGGCAGCGGATCTCAGGGCCGAGCAATTGTTCAAGATAGTGGGTGCCCTGGCCACGGCGGTATTCCGCCGTGG
>CALMBE010000198.1 GCA_937860165.1 uncultured Planctomycetaceae bacterium | reverse complement strand
CGAGGCTTCGCCATGCACTTCGATCGCCCGGGAGTAACCATCCCAATCGAAAGCCAAATTGTGTTCGGCTGCCAAGGCTTCAAACAATTCCGGCGGAACGCCGAAGGTTTGGTACAACTCGGCCGCGACCTCGCCAGCCACTTTTACGCGATTCGTGCGCCGCATCTCGTCGAACACACGATCAATCCGATTGAGCCCCGCGTCGATCGTGCCGAAGAAATTCGCTTCTTCTTGCTGGATCACTTGGGCCACGCGTTTGGTCGTTTCCGCCAATTCCGGATAAGCACCCCGCATCGCCTCCACAACCTGCGGCACAAGCTTAAACAAGAACGGTTCGCGCATTCCCATCTGGTGCCCATCGAGGACCGCCCGGCGCAGGAGTCGCTTGACGACATATTTTTCCTTGTTCGCGCCGGGATACACATTTTCGTGAACTGCAAAAGTACAGGCCCGAATGTGATCGGTGATCCGTCGACAACGGCGGCCTTCGTCGCTGTCGAGCGAATAGTGCACGGAGCAAACTTCCGCGGCGGCTTGGACAATCGGAAACAGATTGTCGATGTGATAGTTCGTGGGCACCCCCTGCAAGGTAGCACAGGTTCGTTCCAAGCCCATACCCGTGTCGATGTTTTTCGAAGGCAGCGGACGCAGATTGTTGGGCGGATTCCCCACGCGATTAAACTGCGTGAACACCAAGTTCCAAATCTCGACCGATTTTCCTTGGTCGGGATGAAAATAAATCTCGCTACACGGACCACATACCCCATCGGGGCCTTGGCTGGGGGCACTTGCGGGCCAAAAGTTTTCGTCCTCTTCCAATCGCTCGATTCTCGATGTGGGAATTTTAACTTCGCTCGCCCAAATCTCGGCAGCTTCGTCGTCGTCTCGATACACCGTTACCGACAATCGCTCCGGGGCAATCCCCAACCACTTCTTATCTGTCAGAAACTCCCACGCCCACTGAATCGCCTCGCGTTTGAAATAATCGCCGAAGCTGAAGTTCCCCAGCATCTCAAAAAACGTGTGGTGGTACGCCGTGCGCCCCACGTTGTCGATATCGCCGGTGCGCAAACACTTCTGGCAACTCGTGGCCCGCGTATATTCCAGCTTCACCTTGCCAAGAAAATGATCCTTGAACTGGTTCATCCCCGCCGGGGTGAATAATACCGAAGGGTCCCAAGTCGGTACCAGCACATCGCTGGCCACGCGGGTGTGGCCCTTCGTTTCAAAAAAGGCCAAATACTTTTCGCGAAGTTCGTCGGTTTTCATGGGGAATCAAGATACGGGGTCAGAGGCCGGAAATTACAAGCCCTCGACTATACCGCATCTCGATTGCCAGTGGCAGGGTAGTTGGAAGCCGGTTGAGTAGCCCCGTAGCGTAGGTTTCCTGCCTACGCGCCAGCAGCTACAACCCCGCGGAACCTTCCTCCGCCACTTCTTCAAATTCCACCTTGGCGTACACTTCCGCCAACGGCAGTCGGCACTCCACGGTAGGCAACTCGAGGGTCGCTTCCAGCCCCGTCGCGTCGCTCAAGACCCAATGGCCCGCCTCGTTGAGCACAAAGCGCTCGATGTGGGGATGGTCCTGAGAAATAAGCACATACTCTTTCAAAGAAGGAATCCGCCGGTAGTGTTCAAATTTCTTTCCGCGGTCATATTTTTCTGTCGAGTCCGATAGCACTTCGATCACCACCTGCGGGTTGAGCAACGTGTCGAGGACTTCGTCTTCAAACTGAGGAGACTCACAAGTGATAACGCAATCGGGATAGGTGTAGAGCCCGGTGTGCGGAATTTTTACCCGCATGTCGGCAATGTAAACCTCGCACTTTCGCTTTTCAAATTCGGAGTGGAGCATTGCCGCAAGATTCACAGTTATACGATTATGCTGGCGGCTCGCGCCGCTCATGGCGAACATCTCGCCGCGAAAGAATTCGTGCTTCGTTTCCAGTGTACGCTCAACGGCGAGATATTCCGCTTCGGTGTAATGTTTGTGGGGAACGGTCGACATGTGGGAATCTCCTGCAGGAGCGCGAAGTTGGGGAGTCTCTGGTCCCCGTACGTCATTGTAGCAAGGGTTTCGCCATTTGCCGAGTGATTTTGCCCACTCGCCCCCCTGCCCCGCCCTTCGTATACTCACAGTTTCAGATTTGTACCGAGGAGCGACGCATGTCCACCGATTCCCAGAATTCTCCTACCGGCCCGCGTTGGCAGGTGCTCGACCGCGTTCAGCGTCGCGTGTTGGGTGTACTCGTGGAAAAAGCCAAGACCACCCCCGACAACTATCCGCTATCGCTGAATTCGCTCGTGAACGGCTGCAATCAAAAAAGCAATCGCTTCCCGCAGATGCAGCTAGAAGAATCCGATGTGGAACGAGCGATCGACCAACTCCGCTCGGTCGGTGCCGCCTTGACGATTCAAGGCGATGGCCGGGTCGAAAAATACCGCCACCTCGCTTACGAATGGCTCGGTGTCGACAAGAAAGAGCTCGCCGTGATGGCCGAGCTGTTGCTACGCGGGGCCCAGACCATCGGCGAATTGCGGGCCCGCGCGGCTCGCATGGAACCCATCCCCGGCATGAGTGAACTTCGCCCGATCATCGAGAGCTTGCGCCACAAGAAATTGATCCTTCTGCTCACTCCACCAGGTCGCGGCTGCATCCTGACCCACGCCCTCTACCACGAACAAGAATTGGTCAAAGTGCGGGCCGAGCACGGAAACCATGTCGTGGGAGATGAGCCCTTTAGCGATGATGGGGAACCCACCGCGAGCCACTCCCCTGCCCCTCCGTCCGTCCGATCTGCACCGCTGACGTTCCCCCCGCGCGATTCTGCCAGCGAGTTCCTGCGCCAACTATCCGATCTCCGGGAAGAACTCACCGGCGAGATTGAAAAATTGCGAAGCGAGTTGGATGACTTAAAACAGCAACTGGGGGTGTGAGTCTTGCCACTCTACTTACCCAAACACCTCATCGACTTCGCAGCGAAATCCCGGCACGATGGGTTCGCCCGCGAATTGTTCCCCCGCGGAAGCTGCCCGCTGTTCTTCGCTCGACTTATGGCAAGTGATCACTTCGCTCTCGGGATCGACAACCCACACAATCGCTCCCGCCGCTAACCAAGCCTTGATCTTGGCTTGGACTTTGCTCGGTTCGTCGGAAGGAGACAAAACCTCGACTGCCAGGTCGGGGGCCCCAGGCCAATAGGCTTCGGAGGGTTTCGTCGCCGGTAGATTTTTCTTGGCGATGAACGCGATGTCCGGCGCGCGAACCGTGTCGGGGTCTCGACGGATCAGAAATCCCGTTTCGGCTCCGAAGACCAACCCTAGGTCATGGTCGTGAACATGAGCCCACAACAACCCATGCAAGTTGCCCACAATCTCGCCATGCCGCCAACCCGAGGGGGACATCATTGTTAACTCTCCGGCAATCAGTTCATAACGGACGCCGTCGCCGGAGCGCAGGAAAAGATCGGCAGCGGTCACGAGGGTCGAAGTGCTCATGCCCCGATTATAGCAGTCGCGTCAAGCGGCGTCTGCTAGTTCGAAGATTTGCGGCGCGACCGCTTCTCTGGCAATCGGCGGGATCGCCCAATAACTCGCCGCCGCGCAGGCCAGTGCAATCCCGGCAAACAGCCACAGCGCAGGAGCGAACCCACAGATCGGAAGAGCGTCGTGTAGGGAAAGAGTGTAGATCTCGGTGGTCGCCG
>CALMBE010000197.1 GCA_937860165.1 uncultured Planctomycetaceae bacterium | reverse complement strand
TTGCCGCTAGTCGCAAAGGTGGTTGATCTCGCCCACACCTGGATCTTCGAGCAGGCCGCTGCCAATTCCGGTAGCTCAGATAGCGAGTCCTCGGAAGAGACAGACTTCTAGTTGCCGGGCGTAAATTAGGAATGGACGGTCCATTCTGGAGAGGTTTTGGCAAGGTCGATGCGCCGCCGAAACCTCTTTTCTAACCTCACAACAATGAGGAGGTTTACTTGACTTGTTGAAGTGAAATGAGGAGGTGTTCGATGTTATTTGTTCCATGCCCACGTTGTGGGGCACCGGTCGAGATTGCGGCTGATCGAGTTGGTCCTGCCCGTCATGACACCTGGAATATTACGCAGTGCGATGAATGTGACTTCGCGTTCGACTATGACGACGCCGAAGTACAAACGGAGCCTGACATCCAAGGAGCACTGTAGGTCATACGGTTTTGCCTTCTGATTGATCTCCAGCCCGTGCGAAAGGAGCGGGCGTTCCTCGACCCACACATCGCGCCGTTGACCACACTTCTCGTGGGCCTAAGTCCTCACTCACTTCTCATTGACACTAGGTTGGAGTCACCTCTCACGCCGTACCAAATCGGCATTCACTCAGCGCCCGGCATTGGCGCCGCGTGAGTATCGGTGGTGCAACACAAGGTTCATTCCATTTTTTTCGAGAGGAGTAATCTCATGGCCTGGAGACCAAATTGTCAATTGATTGCCGGCGAACTCGATAACACGTGTCCTGGAAGGGTCACTGGTTGGCTTGAATTTGTCGGGCTTGATGCAAGGGTTAAGCTGGAACTTCGCGGCGACTTCCACCGCGACATTCGTGGGGCAGTGCTGCGATTGAAAAACCCCGATCCGACGGAAGACATCGCAGGTGCCCGCCAGTATTTGAAAGAGTTTGCGCTGCGGCAAACGGGTGAGGTGGGCGACATCACGGCAGGTCTGCCGCCGCAAGACTATGTCGCTTACCCCTATGTGGAGTGGTACTCGGATAGCAACGGACGCGTTGCAATGGACTTCGACCACGAGAACGTGGAAGTCGTCGGTACACCTATCCCTTGGCAAACGACCGAGCCAGTCGACGCAGAGAAGCAGGATGCCTTGCTCGTAGGCTATGTGCAGAATCTCATGACGGCCATCAACCGCGAGGCCGATGAACGTCATGGTGAAGAACGACCGTAAACGATTATTTTGACGAGGAACTGTGCCACCGGTCCTCGTTTTCGCAATGTTCGGTCGAAACAGGCCCGAACGCGAATTTCGTCCTCAAAGCTGCTCTTCCCAAATTCTGCTTGCTCGATGCCCCTCGTTAAGGCATGACAAAGGACGTTATCCAGCGCTACCCGATTGTGATCAAAAAAGTCACTGGTGTCCAAAGTGACGAGCTTTATGAGTGAATCGAATGCTTATTCGACGGCAGAAACTTTGAAGTAGCAATGATGCACACGAAGATTCAAGGAATCGCTTGGTTCGCCGAACAAGAATTCACGACAGACTTAGAGCCGGTTTCACTCGCGGCCGCAAAGTTGCCTGCCGCCACGGCGAATGGTGTTGAACCGCCTGCGATTGTCTCTGCGGCCGGTCCGGCGGCTCAATTCGCCTGGGACGAATTCATTTACGCGAAGATTCGCAACCCCCACACTAGGCGAGCCTATCTGTTCTCTGTGCGGCAGTTTCTCGACCACTGCCGCCGACTGGACAAGGCGCTAACACAGATTGCACCAAGAGATGTGGGACTCTATCTTGACGGACTTCCTTGTTCACTTGCCACTAAGAAGCTCCACTTGGCCGCCTTGCGGCACTTCTTCGATACGCTCGTCACGCGGCATGTTGTTATTCTCAATCCGGCGGCGTCCGTGCGAGGGGAACGCTTGCAAGTGGTCGAAGGCAAGACACCAGAAATTGGAGTCGACCACGCCCGCCGCTTGATTCGGAAGATCGATACCTCGCATGTCGTTGGACTTCGTGACCGGGCGATAATTGGCATTCTCATCTATACCGCAGCGCGTGTCGGCGCCATCGCCAAACTACATCGCGGAGATTTTTACACCGTTGCTGACCAGCATTGTCTGCGATTCACAGAAAAGGGAGGCAAGCACAGAGAGATTCCCGTCCGACACGATCTCCGGTCGTTCATTCTCGACTATCTTTCCGCCGGCGGCATGGAACACTCGGATAAGGCTTCACCGCTCTTCCGCACGACAATTCGTCGTACCAGACAGTTGACGCAGATAGCGATGACCGGTGATGACATCGGCCGGATGGTCAAACGCCGCGTGAAAGAGGCAGGACTTTCCGCCCGGCTCTCACCTCATTCTTTCCGGGTCACTACAATTACCGATCTACTGACCCAAGGCGTGCCCCTGGAGGATGTTCAAAATCTGGCCGGCCATGCTGACCCACGCACGACACGCCTCTACGACCGCAGGCAGCGCAAAGTGACTCGGAACATCGTCGAACGAATCTCCGTTTGATCGGGTACTTCGCATTCTCGACAAAATTGTGCTATTGCTCGTAGCCGTTTCTGGGTCCGATCTCTTTCCCAACCAATCCGTGGATTCTTGAGTCGCTAGGCTTCCGGTCGCCACCGTAGGGTCGCGCCCCGAGGCCGGTGGCGTGTACCGGTTTTACTTCATTGTTCCCGGTAGGAAAGGTTGGTGGTCCGTGCAGTCGCAAGTTCTTTGCGGGGATTGCTATGATATTCTCCCCAAGATTCCTAGCGGTGTTGTTTCTCTCGCCTTTGTCGATCCTCCCTACAACTTTGGCATTGATTACGGTCCCGGTAAGTCGGCCGACCGCCTGCCGCCCGAAGAGTATGTTTACCGCATGGAGTCTCTAATCCGCCAATGCGTGCGTTGCCTGACAAAAACTGGCTGCCTTTGGTTTCTCTGCCCAGAACGGTGGGCCGACGACATTGGTAGCGTCCTCAGTGGAATCCTACCTCGCCGCAATCGCATTATCTGGCGAGAGACATTCGGGCAGTACCGTGAGAGTTCCTTTCCGAGTGGACATCGACATTTATTCTATCACGTAAAGGAGCTCAAGCTGTCGCCGTACATCGCGAACGCGATGATCTATGGGGCGAACAAGCCGTACAACGTCGCGCTGATCGTGCCGGATGTCGCAGCCCTCAAGAAGTGGAGCGAGACCGAGAACGTCGATTTGTCCGGCGATCTGGCGGCGAATCCGAAGGTGGTCGCCCTGATCCAGAACCAGATCGAGTCCCACTCGAACTCGTTCAAAGGCTACGAGAAGCCCCAGAAGGTGGTGCTCACCACCGAGGACTTCACGACCGACAACGGGCTCCTCACCCCGACCATGAAGCTGAAGCGGCAGAAGGTCTGGGACAAGTACGGCACCAAGATCGAGCAGCTCTACTCGTAGGGGTGCCGTCGGTGCGGGGATACCGTGAGCAGACGTGATCTGGACCACAAGGTGCCGCGTATCCGTCACCAGGGAGGCTCTGTGCTCGCACATCATGTCCCCGCCGAAGCGCTCCTCGCGCACGCGGCGGGGAGCAGCACGGCGGGCGACGAGCTCTTGGTGGCGTGTCACCTGTCAGTCTGTCCTGCCTGCCGCCGGGTCGTCGAAGACGCCGAGCGGATCGGCGAGGGGACGCTCTGGGGCAGAGTCGACGAGGCCGAGGGGCTCGAGACCGGCGCCGACGACTACCTCGTCAAGCCGTTCTCGTACCCTGTGCTCGTCGCCC
>CALMBE010000196.1 GCA_937860165.1 uncultured Planctomycetaceae bacterium | reverse complement strand
GCTGGCGGTGCATGCTATGCCAAATAGCCAGAAAATGGACTTTGCAGTTCTCCTGAAATGTCGGGGTAAACTTCTTGACTGCACATAGCGAGGCCACTAGAACGACAACGTCCCTTCTCGTTCCGTCTCAATATTCCCCGCTTTTTCTAGGAGGACGACTAATGAAATGGGCTTTTCGGACTCGCGCTGCCGCTCGCCTAATGATGGATAAGCAACGAATCGGTCTTTCGTTTTTCTTTCTGGCTCTTATCTTGCTAGCGATTTCCGCCACCGCTGTTCCTGCCCAAGCCACCGTTTGGAATGCGCTGGTTTTACTCGACGGATTACAAGAAACCCCACCGGTAGCTACGCCAGGCAGTGGATCCGGCGCGGTTTCTTTCGATGATGTATCTGGTGCGATGACCGTCTCGGGCAGCTTTGCCGATCTGATTGGCACCGCCAACAACGCACATGTACACGGCTACGCCGCTGCCGGCACACCCGCGGGTGTTGTATTTGGACTTGCTTTTACCCCAAGCACAGCGGGTACATTCAGCGGCAACGGCATTATCCCTGCCGCTAGAATTGCCGACGTGCTCAATGGATTGACATACATTAACCTCCACTCGACCTTCAGACCGGGTGGCGAGATTCGTGGCCAGATCGTGGATTTTAGTGTCCCCGAGCCAGCGAGCCTGGCACTTGTAGGTGCGTCACTAGCATTTGCGGTGCTCGCTCGCCGTCGCCACTAAGCGACCGCGTTACAATCTTGAATCAACGAACAGCCGGTGCAAAGCGATTTGCACCGGCTGTTCGTTTGTGGTGTGGGACGATTCATTCGCTGAGAATACTTAGCAGCCGATTTGGACCTCCAATGCGTGCAATTCAGCCCGTTGTTGGGAGGGCCGAGAATTGGTAAAATCCGGGCTTTTCCAGTTCATAGATCATGTCCGCATGAAGATTGAAATGTGAGTAGCGATGAATAACTATCAATTTGCACTCATTCTGGCAGGAGTCGCAGAGATCACTCCCGAGTTGGCTGACGCTCTATTCTCGGCCACGGGTGGAGACATCGAACTCAACATGCGCAATGACGTTGCCTACCTGGAAGTAGATCGGTCCGCGACGAATCTCCAAGATGCCGTCAACTCGGTGATCTCACAAGTGGAGGGTGCTGGCCTCGGCATAAGAGTGGTACGTGTCGAATCGGATGTCGCTAACACGATCGCCAAGATCAACGCCGGGTGCCACTGGCTTTGCCAGTGCCCACGAATAACAACGGGGCTTAAACTGGCCTTCAAATTGCAATCAATTCATGCCACACGCGTGACCTTGCTGTTTATCTTGACCGAAGACACTGGCAAAGCCAGTGGCACACTTACGCCGCACACTTTATGTCGCCCAGAGGCCGCCATTCACAACTATTCCTGCCGTCTGGCTCTCGCCCCTCGACTCTCCGCTCTCGCATTTTTTCCTAGATTTGGCCGCGCACTTTTGCTAGGATCGACCACGTTCTAGGCAACACCTGCTACAACCGACCACGCGACTGCGTCTGAATGTTATCCTCCGACACGGTTAATATCGTCCCTCGAGCAGAGAAGTTCGGCAGCGTGGGGTCGAAATTGTAGTGGCCGATTTCGTCGAGCTCGCATTGATCGCCGTTGCGCAACGCCGCCAACTTCTCGGGTAAAAGGAAGTTGGAGGTTCCTCTCCGGAGGGCGCCGGGTGCCACGGGCATTGCCCGTGGATTCCCTGCCAAGCTGTTTCGT
>CALMBE010000195.1 GCA_937860165.1 uncultured Planctomycetaceae bacterium | reverse complement strand
AGCTGCTTGGCAGGTGCTTCACGATGGAGCTTGGTCTGAGCACCGGGGTAACGCATTGCGTTGCCCCGGTGTCTCAGCGGATTCATAATAAATGACAAAGGACGAAATACCCAAGTACGAAGGAATGACGAAGTCCGAATAAAGGAGCGAGTTCGTTCGTCATTCGAGATTTGGACTTCTTTCGTCATTGGGTCCTTAGACATTTGTCATTCACGTAATTTTGCTAACCATTTCGTGAGGTCACCCCCCAGATGTCCACTGCTCCTCACATTATGTTCGCGGGCGGAGGAGCGGCCGGGCAAGTTTTTCCCGGCATCGCCATTGCCTCGCACCTGACCGAGTTGATTCCACAGGCCAACATCACTTTCGCCGGGCCGGGCAAAAGTCGCGAGAAGCATTCCGTTCGCTCTGCCGGATACCACTACTTGGTGATTCCAGCCCAACCCTTGCCGCGCAACCCGATGCAGGCGATCCGGTTTGTCACTGACAACGTTGCCGGTTATTGCGCGGCAAAGTGGATGTTGCGCGAGCAACGCGTGTCGCTTGTCGTAGGTTTGGGAGGTTATACCAGCACGGCCGTTGTGCGAGCCGCTGCGGAACGCGCGATTCCATTTATCTTGCTGGAACAGAACGCAATTCCCAGCCACACAACCCGTTGGTTGTCTCGCGCCGCCAAAATGGTTTGTGCTGCGTTCGAGGAGATTCGGCCGCACTTGCCCGTGCAAGCCGCGGTGCAGGTCACGGGCAATCCGGCTCGACCGGCTTTCGAGAAATTATTTCAACGGCTCAACGGTTCGGCTACCTTGATCGCGAAAGACGGAATCATTTCAGGTGTCGACTTCGGCAAGCAGCGGCAGAAACGCCTCGTCATCTTGGGGGGGTCGGGTGGAGCACGTTCGATCAACGAGTCGCTCCCCTCGGCCCTGCAACAACTAAAAACCGATTTAAGCGATTGGCAAATTGTCCATCAAACAGGCGAAGGCCAACTCCAACAGACCGAAGCGCGCTATCGCGGAACGGGTGTCGCCGCGCTGGCTGTAACCTACATCGACGAAATTGCTTCCGTGCTTTTCGCGAGCGATCTGGTAATCTGCCGATCGAGTGGTGCCACGTTGGCGGAACTAGCAATCGCCGGAGTACCGGCGGTTCTGATTCCCTATGCCCAAGCCCCCGAAGATCGCCAACTCGCCAATGCGAAGGTCTTTGCCACTGCAAAAGCTGCTCGCATTATTCACGAAGATTCCCACCCGGGTTCGCTC
This sequence comes from uncultured Planctomycetaceae bacterium, assembly GCA_937860165.1. Taxonomy (GTDB): domain Bacteria; phylum Planctomycetota; class Planctomycetia; order Pirellulales; family Lacipirellulaceae; genus Bythopirellula. Next base: position 11,563 of record CALMBE010000195.1, on the reverse strand, counting down.
GAAAAAACACTCGTGCGGGAATTAAAACCGCTGCTGGTGGATGAAACGCTTCGGCGAACCATGGCGGATAACATGCGGTCCTTCGCGCGTCCCCATGCCTCGGCCGACATTGCCGCCGTCATTCACGAAGTGCTCTACGGCGTCCGTTCCCGCAGGCTTGCGGCCTAATTCGATCTTTGCCATTCGAGGTCGTAGGCCGGAACAAGGTACCCCGCAGTTCCGGCAGCACTGTCGAGACATGCCGGAACTTATCAAAGAATGGGCCACGGATGAACGCGGATCAAACTGATTTACGCGGATTGTTTTTTTGAAGCGTAATCCATCAAATCCTATCTCTCAATCCGCGACTATCCGCCCAATCCGTGTTCATCCGCGTTCTATTCTTGATTCATATTTGAAGGCCTTCCTGCTCAGACAAGTTTCCGCACGGACCCGGGGACGACCGGTACCTGTCGCTGCGAACTTGCCACGGCTGCGAAACAAAGTTCCAAGCTGCGAAGATTATTCCGGGCGCTGTGCGAAGGCTGACGCCGCTCTTCAATTGCGCACAGCAGCTCGCCCATCGTACCGTGAAAACCGTCGGGGAACCAAGTTCCCTCGAGGTGTGGCCGGATGATTCCCTCTTCGGTGATGATTTCAATTTCTTGCCCAGCAAGATTGACCCCCGCCGCGCGAATCACCCCACGACTGCCTGTGATAAGCGTGCGGTCCCAACTGCCGTGGGGAACGTGGCCGTCGAATACCAAGGTCGCTTGAGCCTGGTCATATTCAATGATCGCTTGCCCCAGCAGGGCCGGTTTGATGGTTTGCGACTTCGAGCGAGTCTTCGCTGCATAAACACGCTGGGCGACGCTATCGCCCATGACGGTCGTCAGAAAATCGAACCAATGAATTGCAAAATCATAGAGGATCAAATGCTCGATGTTTTCAAAAGCGGTTCCTTTCACCCAGCCGTGGTCCCAATGCACCCCACAATGCACCCCGGCCACTTCGCCGATCATTCCGCTATGAACTGCCTCGCGGAGATAGCTAAAGTGCGGTGCCCAGCGACCGTTTTGGTTTACGGCGAGTAACACTTTGTGTTTGTCCGCCAAGTCGGCGAGGCGCTCCCCTTCATCGAGGTCGAGCACAAATGGCTTCTGACTCAACACATGTTTTCCGGCTCGCAGGCAATCGGCAATGATCGCCGGACGAATTTCCGGGTGCGTGGTCACATCCACGACTTCGAGACCATCGAGTTTTAGAAGTTCTCGGTAATCAGAGAACACCTGTGCTTCGGGATAAAATTCCTGCCGGCGTTTCTCCGCAAATTCGCTGTTGACATCACAGAGTGCCGTCACCCGGTAGCCGGCTGCTTGGTATGCGGTGAGATGGTGTTTGGTAATTCCACCGCAGGCGATCAGGCCGATCTCGGGGGCATACTTTTTGGGATCGCGTGGTAGGTAAGGCAAAACGGGGAAACGAATGGCCTGGCTAGATAAGTTTGCCATTGGTGAGGCTACTATTCATGGGGTGAAATCTATTGAAAGGAGCTCCCGCAGCCTAACAGCTATACCTCCCATTCGCCACGGGGAGGCTGCCCACAGCGAGTGCCAACTGAAAAGTCTGGTTTTTTTTGTAGCAGGGTGCAATGCCCACACCGGTACTTCGGTATGGGCATCAGAATCACCCCACAAACATGGCCACAGCGGAGTACCACCGTGGCCATGGCACCCTCGTCTTGGGAAAACTGTTCGGCCCTGGCAGTCCTCTCTCCACCCTTGTCAAATTTGCTCAAAATGCTAGGCTACTGGCTCTTGACTAATTTGTGACTGGGTCAGGCGGAATCGCTTGACCCCCTGCAATCGAGCCCGTCATTCATGGCTGAAAAAAGTGGTCCTAAACGTATCCTGTTGGTAGACGACGACGCAGAGATCATCGAGTCCTTACGGTTGGCCCTCGAGGCCCACGACTACGAGGTCCTCATCGCCCGGGATGGCAACCAGGGCTTAGCGCTCATCGAACGCGAAGCACCGGATTTGGTCATTCTCGATATGATGATGCCCAAGCGGAGTGGGTTCTTGGTACTTGAACGACTCAAACGCATGGGCGAGAAGAAGCAACGCATTATCATGATCACGGCCAACGAAGGGGCCCGCCACAAAGCCTACGCGGAAATGCTCGGTGTGGATGACTACGTTCGCAAGCCCTTCCCCATGGACCGACTCATCCAAAGCATCAATCGCCTCCTTGCATAAGGCGAGCGGGGAACGTAAGTCCCCTGCAATTGCGGCTTGGTCTTAATTCACCCCGTCAGCGACAGCTTCCTCGCCCGCCCGAGTGGCCATCGCCCGCCAAGTGACCAAGTCAATCTCATTGGCAATCGCTTGCACCGAGCCATCGACAAGCGCTACCTGCACCAGATTCGGATGAAAACTCCGCGAAGTAACGATCGCGTAGGTAGGTTGTCCCGAGCCGCCGTCTTTACCTTCTTGCCAGGAATTGTAGTCCGCATCGACGACTTGACCCGCCACGGTGAACGGCACAAACGTGTTGGGAGTCATAGTCGCTGTGAAGCCGGTGTGATGCACACGACCATCGGGCCACTCCGTATGCCCTGTGTTTTTTCGATCGGGACCCAAAGTAACATTCGTGGCAGCTTCGGCGGCCGTATTGGGAATTGTGGTCGTCGAGGGCCCCCCATTGCGTGTGTATTGCATCCAGGCCTTAACTTCCGCTGCTAGGAGCGTGTGACTAGTGCCATCGGTAAACTGTGCGATGGGCAAGTGGCTGTTGGGGAAAAAAGCTCCGTCGCCCCCTTCGCTCGTCTGGGGATCGAAGACAAACCAGGTCCCCAAGTTAAAACCGTAGTTCGTCGCGTATAAGAGGGCTTTACCCGCTCCTGGATCACGGATTTCACCCGCCAACGAATCGCTGGGGCACTGGAACGTCTCGATCCGTACCCCGCTGATTTCCTGCTGGTTGTCCCAGGCGGTTTCCATGTCGACCAGATTCCGCAGATTGGCTTGCTCCAGGTAGTCAAGTATTCTTCCGTGGACGCCCCATGATCCATTGTTACCCGTGATCGAATAATTCAAATCGATGTTCGCGCTAGGCGGCAGGCGTTTCCGGGCACTTTCGTAATTCAGCACCCCCAGGGCCAGCTGCTTGAGATTGTTCTTGCACTGGTTGCGACGTGCTGCTTCCCGTGCCGCCTGGATGGCCGGCAGTAAGAGCCCCACCAACACTCCGATGATAGCAATCACGACCAACAGCTCAACGAGCGTGAAACCCCTGTGTTTCTTCTGATCCATTATCTGCCTCTCCATAGAGTAACGCGCAAACACTCGCGGAGGAAACACTCCAGCGAGCCGTGGGGGGATATTCTTTCTACGACGGCATAACCAGTTTGTTGTTCACGATGAATTGGAGCGGAAATCCTTGATTCGTCACATAATGGCTCCGGTTTATAGCGGTCGCTGCCCCCAGTTGTCAACCCACTTTTGGGGCCTACTTAGGTCTTGCTGATTTAATCGAGGCTAATTGTCAGGCTGGGCTTAGTCGGCGTTGATCCGGTTGGTGGTGCCGTGGGGAATGGCGGGGGACGGTGGTGAGCCAACGTGGAGCTAGCCAAACCAGGACAAAAAAGAGCAGCTGCAGCGCTCTTTCCAGGTTCATCATCAGGAACGTCAACAGGATCTGCGCTGTCGAGGTACCGGCCAGCTTGGCCATCACTCGGCCCAAGCCAAATCGCCGTTTGGCTTGGCCGAACTTACCCTCGACCTGGTTGCGAATCGCCTCGTCAGCCGCCGCTTGCCTTTTCGCTTCCCGTGAAACCGTGTGGGGTGGTCTGCCCAAGGGGGGTCCACTCATGCGAATGCCACGTTGTTGGCAGTAAGCTCGATTCTCCCGGGTGCGATAAATCTGGTCGACATGCACACTCTCCGGATAGAAACCAAAACGCTCCTGGTAACGCTCGATCTGCCCGATCAGATCTTGGGACTCGTTGTAGTTGTCCCAACTCAGTCGATCCACAAACGCAAAACCGTCCACCACGCTGGCCGAGAGCTTCGCGCCAAACTCCGTATCCCGCCCCGCTTTGCCGCGCTTGATCGGCCTGACGTGCGGTTGATGAATACTCACGATCCGATCATCCACACGTTGTGTGCACTGGTCGTACATCTGCTGTTGCTGGCGGTACAGTTCTCGGCAGACCAGCAGGTCTTTGTATTGGCGACGTGAAAACCGCGCCAGCGGCAGTGCACCAGGATGTACCAACAGACGGTCAATCGCCTGGAGATTCCGCTGTAAACAGCCCAATTGCTGCCGCTTCGCCTGACGGATCTTGTTGCGGCCCGGTTTTTTCTGCCGCACGAAAGCGACGAACTGCCGCCGTGCTTTGACCCGATACGTCCGCGGTCGCGGCTGTTGCCCCACCAGCGGCTCGTGCAAGCTATCGATCAACGCGTCGGTCTTCTCGCGCGCTTCATTCAAAAGACTCACGTCGGTCGGGTAGCGAATGTCGGCCGGCGCACACGTCGCATCGACGATTAGTTGGCCACGATTGGGTTGCTCGGCAGAATCGGACGCGCGATGAGCAGCACGGTCTGGAGGAGCATCGGCGCTGGACGGCTGGTCGCCCTCCCCCGACGTTTCACTCTGGGGCACAGAAGCCAAGGCGATCCGCCGCATCCCCTCCTCGCCAAACCGCTTGCGGAAGTCGACCATCAGCGACGCATCGAACGGCTTGTCTGGGGTAAACTCTTCCAGGCCGATGAAGAACTGCAGATACGGATTCTCTTGGATCGCCTCCACCGTCTCGCGATCGGTCAACCCCAATCGCTCTTTCACTAAGAGCGCGCCCAATGCCGTGCGGGCCGGCACGATCGGAGCGCCTGAGTCTTCGCACAGGTCTTCGTGGTAAATCTCCTCAGCCAGTTGCCAAGGCACCAGTCGAGTCAATTGAATCCAGCGGTTCTCCGGATCCAAATGCCCGCTGAAGGGAAGATAAAAATCGGAAAACTCGAGTTGCTGTGTGCATTGCCTGCGGTACATCCGGTCACCTGAAAGAGAGAATCTGAAGATTACGGCCAAGTCAGCCGCAAGGCTTTTCAAGCAAAAACGCCAAACACCTTGCGGGTCGGCAAGCAAGAATAACAAAATCTCTCGATTTATGCACGGTGAATGAGTAAATCAGCAAGGCCTACTTAGATTTAGATATTGAAATTACACCCCGTCATTACATCAGGGAGTTTGCTCATGACTAGAACCTATTCTGCGACTTCTCGCAGCATCCAGCTAGGATTGTTGTTTTCACTTAGCTTGGTCGCGAACTGCTTTATCACGGGGTCTTTATCTGCCACGCCAATCAATCGCGGCACCTTTATGGGTGCCACGGTCACTTATGTCGACGTTATCGAAGATAGCGCGACCGACCCCGGCCTGATTGTCCCGGGTCCTCTCGGGGGCTTGTTCGGGGAGCCGACAATCGCGGGTGATTCTCTCGACTTTAATCCCAAGAATTTTGCCGCGGCTGCTGCCGGTGCCGGTGGCAGTGACCACACCGACGCAAACTTGCAGTTCATGGTTGTGGCCAAGCCCGGTAAGGGTATTAGCGGTCTGGGACTTTCAGAAGCCGGTGATACGACCATTGCAGGGCTTGGTGGAGAAGCCTTCACGAAAGTGTCTGCCACGATCTTCGTTGAGATTAAGGAGCTCAACGGGATCGCCGTTCCTGCGATTAACATCCCTGCCGTGATGATGTCGTTTACTCCCTCGGCGGGAGATTATCTGTTGTCTGTCGATGGTTCTGGCCCAGGTAGTTATACGTTTGCCTTCAGTGGCAATGCATTTGTTGATTTCGGGCCTTATGTTCCCGTCGGTTCAACTGCCACGAAGATTTGCGTAAGCCTTGATAATACCTTGCTTGCATTGTCGGAGGCGGGAACCACGGCTTTCATTCAGAAGAAGGATTTTGATGGGATCAGCGTGACTGTTGACACGTTCGATATCCCAGAACCAGCGACGGCGTTTTTGGCCTTCTTGGGGCTGGTGAGCCTCGTCGGTAGCCGACGTCTTGGTTGATCTTATTGTTACTGTAATGCTTTGTTCGTTCACACGTAGTCTTGAATATTACAACTTGTCTTTTTCTTGTTCGAAATTGATTCTTCCAAAAAAGGATACTCGGCATAGTTGTCGAGGTTTCGAGGGACATCACTTCAGAAAGTGCAGCAACGAAAATGAAGAAGATTCTAGCGAATGTTTCCCAGGAACTGCCAAGAATAGGGATGAGTGTTTGTGCCCTATCCTTACTCTTGCTTCAATCGGGGATCTCCACGGCGACCCCTATTAATCGCGGCACCTTCATGGGTACCACGGTTACCTATGTCGATGTAATCGAGGATAGTGTCACCGATCCTGGTTTGGTTGTCGCGGGACCACTGGGTGGGCTGTTCGGGGTACCAACTATTGCCGGCGATGCCTTGGACTTTAATCCGAAAAATTTTGCCGCCACTGCTTCTGGTGGTTCAGTCGATCAGACCGATGGCAATCTACAATTTATGGTAGTGGCGAAACCTGGCAATGCCATCGGGTCCATTGCCTTTACGGAGCGTGGTGACACGGCCCTTTCTGGACTTAGTGGAGAAGCTTTCACTTCCGTAACCAATCAGATCTTTGTTGAAATCAATGAAGTCAACGGGTTGCCAGTCGATATTAATCTTCCGGCCACTGCGATGACGTTTACCCCATCGGGTGGAACTTACCTGCTTTCCGTGGATGGAATGGGTAATCCGTCTTACACGACAGATTGGTTAGGAAATGCTTTTATTGACATCGGACCATTTCTGCCAGTTGGCTCCTTTGCGACCAAGGTTTCCGTGAGTCTCGATAATAGACTCATTGCACTCTCTCAAGCTGGAACGACGGCGTTTATTCAAAAGAAGGATTTCGATGGTGTCACGATCACCGTCGAGACCAATGATATTCCCGAGCCAGCCACATGGTTGTTGACCCTGGTAGCCTTGAGCGGATGTGGTGTCACTCGGAGCCGTCGGCTCAGCTAGTTTGCATTACGAATTTCTGATCGATCTCGAAAAGGCCACCTCCCGGGGTGGCCTTTTTTCGTGCGGGGTTTGGAAGGAGCTGTCATTCCCGCGCAGGCGGGAATCCAGTGAGGAGGTTCGAGCGTGAAGTACTGGATCCCCGCCTGCGCGGGGATGACGAGCATGCCCGGGATCGGCTCAATCCTTATGACTATATTTGAAAATTTGAACGGCCCTGTTTCGCTCTACACAATCAACATCGCATCGCCGTAACTGTAGAAGCGATATTCTTCGCGGATCGCTTCTTCGTAAGCCTTCCGCACGAGTTCAGTCCCGCCGAATGCTTGTACTAACAGCAACAGTGTCGTGCGCGGAAAGTGAAAGTTGGTCAGCAGGGCATCCACCAGTTTGAACTCATAGGGTGGACGAATAAACAACGCCGTTTCTCCTTGCCAAAGCGGTAGCTGTGCGGATCGTGCCGCATCGAAATGTACCAGGCTGGCAACTGTTTCCAGCACCCGCGCGGCGGTAGTCCCCACGGCGATAACCCGCCCTCCACTGGCCCGCGTCCCAGTTATCTCCCGGGCAGCCAAATCACTTAGTTCGCCCCATTCGGAGTGCATCGGGTGTTCATCGAGATCGTCCACGGTAATTGGTCGGAAAGTACCCATTCCTACGTGCAGTGTAATTGCCGAGAGCTCCACACCCGTACTTTCAAGGCTGCCGAGTAAATTGGCTGTGAAGTGCAAGCCGGCAGTGGGCGCGGCGACAGCCCCGGGTGAGCGAGCGAACACTGTTTGGTAGTCGGCAATATCTCGTTCGGTCATGTTTCCCTTGCGAATGTAGGGAGGAAGCGGAACATGTCCCACGTCGGTCAAGATTTCCAGCGCGGATTGCTCACTCACGGGTCGGGCCAGCCATTCTCCTTCGGCACATTTTTCCAGGATCCAGAGAGTGATCCCCGGCCGCCCTTCGCGATCGATGAGCGTGATTTGCTCGGGTGGTTTGATGTGGCCCCGAGTTCGACATACGATTCGCCAATCCCCATTCGCATTCGTACCTAAGTAGAGCCCCTGCCAACGCCCCCCCGTTTCCAACCGGAAGCCACGAAGTTGCGCGGGGATCACTTTCGTATCATTGAGCACCAAGCGATCACCCTTTCTCAATAATTCCGGCAGATCGCGGACGTGGTGGTGTCGAATTGTTTGGAGCTCACGATCCACTACCATCAATCGTGCATCCGCACGCTGCTGCAAGGGCTGCTGGGCAATAAGCTCATCCGGGAGGTGGTAGTCGATCCAAGGTTCCATTGTTTCGAATCAGTCGTTGCCATTTTTCAGTTGAATAGTTGATTACGCGGGCGAATGGATGCTCAGTCAAAATGTTGTCAGGATCTTGGTCATATCGCCATCGCTCTAAAATGGTATCATTATGAATTGGCCCGTAGTTCAAATCCTCAATGCCCCAGAGTCACTAGAAGAATCGCATCCACTTAGTGTTCTTCGTGCCTTAGTGGTTCAATCTAAATTGGGTCTGATCGTTAAGTCTCGGAAAGGGTCGAATTGTACGTGTTGGAGCCCACCTGCCATATCCCGGTTTTGGTCGATGAAGTGCTACAATGGTTGGAGCCAAGCCCGGGAAAAGTATTTGTCGATGGAACATTTGGCGGCGGCGGTCATGCCAAGGCTTTGGCCCAACAAGTGGCACCGCACGGCTTGGTGCTCGGAATCGACCTCGATCCCGGCGCGATCGCTCGCAGTGAGCAAACTCTGGCCACACTCCCGATTCAATTGGTTGCCGGCAGCTATGCCGAGATTCCCACGATCCTGGCGAATCAGCACCTTGCCGCCGTCGATGGCATCTTGCTCGACTTAGGACTTTCGAGTGACCAACTTACCGATCCAGCTCGGGGCTTTTCGTTTTTGTCCGCAGGACCACTGGACTTGAGGTTCGATCCGGAAAGTGGAGAGCCTGCCTGGAAACTTCTCCAATACTGCGAGGAGAAGCGACTGGCGGACATCATCTTCCAATACGGCGAAGAACGCTATAGTCGGCGGATCGCCAAGGAAATCGTTGCCAGTCGACGGGCGTCTCCCATTCGGACCGCAGATCAACTCGCCGAACTCGTGCGACGTTGTGTGCCACGCAGTCGGGGGCACCAAATCGATCCCGCCACCCGCACCTTTCAAGCCCTGCGCATCGCGGTCAACGAGGAACTGACCTCCCTGGAATTGGCCTTGAAGTCACTTCCAGAGTGCTTGCGACCTGGGGGTCGATTCGTGATCATCAGTTTCCACTCGCTAGAAGATCGTTTGGTGAAACACGCATTTCGCAACGACGACCGCCTCGAGGTGCTTACTAAAAAGCCAGTAGTGGCAAGCGATCGAGAATCAATCGAAAATCCCCGAGCCCGCAGCGCGAAGCTCCGAGTGGCTCAGCGAACTGCCGGGAATACTAGCGGCAACTGATCTGCGTTGGCCTGGACTGCTCCAGAACCGGAATCACTTAATCCCGCACTCGGGATCAGGGGCGCTGCACCCGTCGAAGGATAACTCACCGGAGCCGTAGCGGGATCGCTCAGCGGGGCAGAGGTTATTTGCCCGGGTGGAAACATCGTCGTCGGGAGAATGTCATCGTTGGACTGAGAAACCCTGAGCTTGCCCGCGGGGACCTGGGCCACGCTCAAAGGTGCCGGTTGGGTTGGGCTTACAGTCATTTTCATATCTGTCTGCGAAACTTGTGCACCTGGCTGCTGGTCAGAATTACGCTGAATAGTTGCCAGCAATTTCTGAGCCTCGGGCATTTGGGGGTTCAGCTCCAGAGCCCGGAGTAGATACACCGTCGCTTCAGCCGTTCGATCCCTTTGGTGGAGTAGTGTGCCGAGATTGTAGCTAGCCACAGCCGGTACATAAACAGCCTCCAAGTGGGCTTTTGCCAAGTCGAGTCGGTTAAGCTCAATCAAAACCTTGGCAATGTTATTGCGGTATAGTTGCTTGTCCGGCTTCATCCTCACGGCTTGATGCAAGAGTTGCAGTGCTGGCTGCATTTGCCCCGATCGCGCATGGCACAATGCCAGGTCGTTCAAAGGACGGGGATCCATGGGATTCAGGGAAGCAGCGCGCTGGTAGATTTGCATCGCCGTCGGCAAATTTCCTAGTCGATCTTCGAGTCGAGCCATACCTAGCAGCGCGTCGATGTTTTTCGGTTCGAGAGTCAAAGCCTTTTGATACATCGCCCGGGCATGCTCATTATTGCTCCCTTGCTCAGCCATTTGGGCCATCGACACGTAGAGGGCAGCCGAGGGAGGACCGCTGCGGAATTGGAGCGAAATGGGGTCGTTTTCGGGTTGGCTTGCCGTGGACGATGACTTTTTGGAATCTCCGTCCGACTTAAAAGGGGCGGTGATCTTCTCGGTCCAACTTGCTTGTTGGATACCGGTCGGGTTGCCGGCAAAGTCTCTCGAGACCGACTTCGACGAGCTGTTCAAACCCGTCGTACCGCAACCGAAAACAGCCGCCAGCGGCAACAAGTAGAAAAGTATGTTTGATCGCATGACTTCACCCTCCCTGGCGAAAGTTTCGATCCCCAACAAAAAAGGTCACAACGGCAATTGCCGTGGGATAGTTTCTTTGGAAGAGGTTATTGTTCCTAAAGTTCTCTCAAGGGCTATGTTTAGTTTCCGCTCGACGATGAACTGCTGCCGGTATCGGCCTTCAGCACGGGTGCCGGTTGATTGGCCTGAAAGCCGACGAAGATGCTGTCGACCGAACCGGCCTGGTGCCCTTCGGCAACGATGTGCGTTTCGCTGACGCCTAACAGATCACTCGAGCTTTGGCTAGCAACCCAGTCGTTGACTGCTGCAATCCGCGAATCGGTGACAGCTTGATTGCTCCCACGTTCGACAAAGATGTTTCTGCGATCCTGAGGAGCTTGAGTGAGGACCCACTGGGCTTTCAATTTGCCTGCGGCGGTCAATTGACTCGTTTCAGAGTCGAAGTGGTACGCACCCAAAAGGTTTTGTCGTCGCCAACCGTTGCTAATCATCGCCGTGTAGGCGCTGTTGACGGAATTGCGAGCCGCCGGAATGTAATAACTGGGCCACACCGTGTTATCGCAATAGGCCGAACCACATTGCTGCCCCGAACGTGCATAGTACCCGGTGCAGTATTGCCCGCGGGAAGAGGAAACTGACGCGGTGGCTGACAGCACGACTACAAGCATTGCGATGCCAAGTAATTTCATCTTCCGGTTCCCGCACTATCGTGAATGGTGACGCAACAGGGAATCCGTTTCGAGGACACCCTGAGTCACTATCGACGGAATTTAGCGGGCGGCTACGCTACTTTAGGCCAAACCGGATCATTCAACCCAGTCTTCCTATTTTCCGTTCATCGACGGGAACAATTCATTGATCATCGTGATAGCTGCGGGACCCACCAAGACCACGAAGATCGCCGGAAATATGAACAAAACGAGGGGGAAAATCAGTTTTACCGCCGTTTTTGCGGCTTTTTCCTCGGCTAGCTGGCGTCGCCGGGTCC
>CALMBE010000194.1 GCA_937860165.1 uncultured Planctomycetaceae bacterium | reverse complement strand
TGGGTATTTCGTCATTCGTCATTGCCAGATTCACATGCCCACGCCGGAGTACCAGCGTGAGCATGGCACCCCAAAATAACTCTGTGACAATGCTCGGCTACATTCCTGGCAAGAAAGGCAAGTCCATCACAAACCGCAGGAGTACGGTAACAAGGAAATACAAAGTACTATGGAAAAAGGCCGTGATTGGTTCGAGGTCGAAGGAAACGAATGCCGCGAAGGCTCCGATTCCCAGCACGGGGACCAGCAACCCCATGATTTGCACCATTTCCAGTCCCTCTTTGAAGGAATCTGTGCCGAAGAGTTGCCAACCGACGTACATGTAAACCCCCCACAGCAGGGCATACACCACTCCGCAGGCGAGCGCGCGGATCACGACATCGGTCCCTTGGTAAACCTCCAGTTCGTCGTCGCGGAGGAAAGAATATCCGGCGTAGGCCAAGGGAGGCCCCAGTGCGAAGGCCCCCGCTGCGAGAATCCACTGGACGGCAGAGTCGGTGAGTTCCGATCGTCCCAGCAGCCAGGCGACCGCCAGGCAGAGCAAAACGGCACCCACCACGATCACAAAGACATTGGAGCTGAACTTAGCTTCTTTTCGTTTGATCGGCTTGAGGACATTTCGCCCTTGGGCATTGGTGGCACCGGCTTCCATTTCCGGAGCGTGAATCACGACTTCGTCGGAAGCCGTGGGAATCTGGATCGGTCCCTTGCACTTTGGGCAAGCACCCGACTTGCCGGCGTGTTGGTCCCCGACTGAAAACCGAGTGTGGCAACCTGGGCAGATAACGTGTATGGGCATCGAATCAAGAACCTTTTCTTATGCTCGTCGAAGGAGGTGCTGTCGTCTTCTACTGATCCCGGGGACGGCTCTCAGGCCAGGATAACTTCTGCCGCATCGATGAAACTCTCGGCTGACTTCCCTCGGATCGCGAGTATCCGTTTTCTCACATCGACTTGGGCGAAGTTATTCCAACTCCTTTAGATCATCTTCATTGACCGTCTTGAACCCCTTGGCAGCGAGCGTATCATGCGCCAGGTCGATATTGTCGACCATCAGGGCAACAACGGGACTTCCGTGGGGACGCGCCAGCAACGGATAGACCTGAGAGATATTGATCTCGGCCTGCAACAACGCCGTGCAGACTTGCAGGAGTGGCTGCGGACTGTCCGGGAGTTCCACGCCGATCAAATCGGACTCGATGATCGCCAGGCCAGCTCTTTCGAGAACCTCGCGGCCTTGCTCGGGGTCGCTGAGCAAAAACCTGACGACCGCGCATTCAGCCGAATCGGAGATGGTCAGGGCCACGATCCGGACATTGCTTCCCTCGAAGCGGCGGACGACTTCCAGCAATTGGCCCACGCGGTTTTCTAGGAAAACCGTGAACTGCCGGATCGAAGGATAATCGCGGCCTCTCATGGTCGAGAAGCCGACACCCGAATTTTCGCCTGTACTCATCGCGGCTCCCCAGGGGAAGTTACCCAGTATTAGCGGCATGGTGCCCTAAATCAGGCCGCAGTATACGGTTCCTGTGGGTGTTTTGCAATCTGCCGAGAATGGGAGTAGAAGGGTTCCCCTGGGGTCGGTTAGGATGCAGGTTTTGAACTTCCCGGCAGTCTCGCGAGTGTGAAATTGGTGGGATGTCGCTGCTGACCTCGAGCTTATGCAACACACTATCGAAATCGAAGTTCGTTACTACGAAACTGACGGACAGGGCATTGTCCACCACGCCAACTACTTCAAGTATTTTGAATTGGCTCGGATCCAGATGCTCAAGTCGATTGGTCACGACTATGCCGAACTCGAGCGACAAGGCATCCTCTTGGTGGTCCACAGCGTCCATTGCCGATTCGTCGCCCCGGCGCGGTTCGGAGACAAGTTGCGGATTGTCACCTCGGTCGAGCGAATCACCCCCGCTCGAATCGACCACAGCTACCGGGTCATGCGGGACGAAGTTTTACTCGCCGAGGGCAAAAGCACAATCGCCTGCATCGACCGCGATGGCCAAATCCAACGAATCCCCGCCATCTTGCAACAAGAAGGGTAGGGAAATGCGGAATTCGGATTGCGGAATGGGGAAGGCGTATTTCCAGCCACTGACCACTGACAAAAAAAGTCTGACGCAAGCTTCCTTTGCCTGCGTCAGACCAGGGGTCGTTGACTCACTTCCTGCGAGACGAGAAGCCCGGTCCACGGGGGCGTGCGACCGGGGGTATTTTCGAGTCATCACGCAACGAGGCGTGCGCAATCAGCGAATTCTGCTACACCTGCCAGGAATTCCTCGAAGATTCTCACATCGAGGGCTGAGGCCGTACTGGCCTCGGGATGGAACTGCGTCCCCATGGCAAACCAGTCGGACATGGCACTTTCGATCGCTTCGACGATACCGTCGGGGCACGTCGCCGAAACTTTGAAGCCCGGGGCAACTTCGTCGATGGCCATGTGATGCATGCTGTTGACGCGTAGCTCGCCATCGCCGTAGACACGCTCCATGATCGTGCCCGGCACAAGCTCCAACGTGTGGCGATGGGCGGGATCAATCGGATCGAGGTGAGGCAGCGCCATCGGCAAGTCTTCTGGGATGTGTAGAAACAGATTGCCACCTTGCGATACATTGAGGAGTTGCATTCCGGCACCGATTCCGAACACGGGCATGCGGCGATCGGCTACCTTGCGGATCAAACAACGATCGAAGGACTCGCGGCGAGTATCCTGAAGTCGCACAGTAGGATGAAGCATCCAGCCATCGCGGCGAGGATCGAGGTCGGCACCACCCACGAGCAGAATTCCATCGAGTCGGTCTAACACCTGGTCAACATCGCTCTCGCATTCGTAGGGGGGCAGGATCACGGGGATCCCTCCTACGCTGAGAATGGATTCATAGTATCCGGCTGCCAGACATGAGTAAGCGGGCTTGTCTGCCTGGGCAGAGCGATAGTCGGCATTCATGCCAATAACGGGTTTGGTCATCGATTCAAACTCCCTTCCTGATGGATCAGAATCCTGGGTCCTCAAGGGAGCATTTTTCGTGCGAATGCGACTAATCGGAAACAAACTCCAAACGGTTACGTTTCCAGTAAAAAATCCTCCTGCCGAACTTTGGGAATCGAACGCCACTACCCGGCAGCTAATCACTACGGACAATGCCGCACACTAGCTGAAACTTTCCGGAAATGGGTCGATCTTAGAACAGCTGGCTGACCAGGACCCGGTGGTACAAGAATCGCTCAAGAGCAAACGCCGCGGGGCGCAAGCTCGCAAGGTCTGGGTCGATGTCCTTATCACTTCGCCAGAAAAACACTCCTTGGGGCTGTAAGCCGTTGTCACGCGGCTGTCGGAGGAAGCAAGTCGTGCGGGGGAGTCTAACCGGCAAGTTATAAGCGTTGCAAGTAGTTTTCCTATTTTGGGCAGTTTTTTTCTGCTAGCACAACATGTGGTGTGCGAAGTAGCTCGCTCGCTCGATTTTCCACTAGAGTCTCAAGTCCGAACTTACAAATTTTAGCCCGCGAAGAGCGCGAATTGACGCGAATGGGGAATGTTTTGGTTTCTGGATTACAGGTGAATAATTGAGAGAGTGTCGAGTCTTAAACGTCCAAGTTCAAACAAACCGTTCAGTAATCGTTGCTATTCGCGCCCATTCGCGCCATTCGCGGGAAACAAAAAAAGTGCAAAAGTAACAGTTAGCCCTACTTCCCGAGCAACGGGGCTGCAATCTGGTATCCCACCGCGAAAATTGCGGCATCGACCAGCAGGTGACTTAACCAGGGCCCCAGCAGGGAACCGGTGCGATGGTAAAGCCCGGCCCACACGGCCCCGCCGATGGCGACTGCCAGCGAAAACACCCAAGTGATTGGCGAAAAAAAACCGAAATAAGTGCCGATCACCAAAACATGGTGTGCCATGAACCCGAGCGAAGAAATCACGATGGCCGGGACGAGCCGCGTCAATTCACTGAGTTGGCCGAATACGAACCACCGCCAGTAATACTCCTCTAACAACGAATGAACGAGGCTATAGAAAACTCCGACAGCGGTGAACGTGGCGGGATTTGCCAGGTTCATTCCATGGATTTTTGCCTGGATGTGTCCCACGGCTGCCTCAAAGAAAGGGGCCGATCGGAGTATGA